>JADZFP010000258.1 GCA_020849825.1 Saprospiraceae bacterium | reverse complement strand
TTAAAAAAGGACGTAATCCGGCACGATATGTTTCTGCTTAGAAGCATTGGCCGTCCAGAATATATCGTTTCTCAACGGCTGAAAGAACATATTGAACGCGAAAAACTTACCGGGTTTGGGTTTAGGCCAATATGAACATTATGCCGCGATGCGGCACACATTGCCCTCACCACAACCCTGGCGCTACATACGTGATGCCGCGATGCGGCAGTTCGAGCAGCGGCGGCCTGTGAGGTCCTGGCAGGAAACATCCGTAAAGATCAATGCCCTTCCCTTGCCGCATCGCGGCATCACGCAGGTTCCCCGATAACAGGACCGGAACGGATCAAATAGCATTCGTCATATCTAATCTGCACATCAATCTGCGCCGGTCGGCGGGAAACAACAAATCACCCCTCATCCTCCACATCCTCGCAGTGATAATATTTCTTTTGCGGGCCCGGGCGATCGCCGCCGGGGCCGCCTTTTTTCTCGTTTAACATTTTCTGGATCAAACGATTGCGCTCCTGCTGCACCCAGCCGCGGCGGCGGGCGTCGTCGGCGCGGTCGAAAAACAGGATGCCGTCGACCCAGGTTTGCTCGGCGCGGGCATACACCGAGAGCGGATTGTCGTTCCAGAGCACGAGGTCGGCGTCTTTGCCCACCCGGATGCTGCCCACGCGGTCGTCGACGCGGAGGAGTTTGGCGGGGTTGAGCGTCACCATTTTCCAGGCTTCTTCCTCCGAGACGCCGCCGTAGGTAATGGCTTTGGCGGCCTCCTGGTTGAGGCGGCGGGCCATTTCGGCATCGTCGGAATTGATGGAAACCGTGACGCCCTGGGCGCTCATGATGGCGGCGTTTTGCGGGATGGCGTCTTTGACCTCTATTTTATAGGCCCACCAGTCGCTGAACGTACTGCCGCCCACGCCATGCCGGGCCATTTTGTCGGCCACTTTGTACCCTTCGAGGATATGGGTGAACGTATTGACCCGGAAATTGAAACGCTCGGCCACCCGCATCAGCATGGTGATTTCGCTTTGCACGTAGGAATGGCAGGTGATGAAGCGCCGGCCTTCGAGGATTTCCTGCAAGGCTTCCATTTCGAGGTCGGTGCGGTAGGGCGCGCCTGATTTTTTGAGGCGGGCGTAGGCCTGGGCGCGGGTAAAATAGTCGACGTACACCTGCTCCACGCCCATGCGCGACTGCGGGAAGCGGCTGCGGTAGTTGTCGCCCCAGTTGCTTTGTTTTACGTTTTCGCCGAGGGCGAATTTGATCTGGCCGGGCCAGTTCTGAAACTTCATTTCTTCCGGCGTAAAGCCCCAGCGGAGTTTGATCAGCTGGGTTTGGCCGCCGATGGGATTGGCCGAGCCGTGCAGGATATGGCTGGTCGTGACGCCGCCGGCCAGCTGGCGGTAAATGTCGATGTCTTCCGAATCGATCACGTCGCCGATGCGCACTTCGGCGGAAGACTCCTGGGTGCCCTCGTTGATCGAACGCGAGGCGGCGATGTGCGAGTGCTCGTCGATGATACCGGCCGTGAGGTGTTTGCCCGTGCCGTCGACGATCGCAGCGCCGGCCGGCGCCGTCAGGTTTTTGCCGATCTGGCGGATTTTGCCCTCGCTCACCAGCACGTCGGTATTGGGCAAAATGCCGTCTTTCTCGTTGGTCCAGACCGTGGCGTTTTTGACCAGAAAAGTTTGGGCTTTGGGCCGTTCCGTCCAGCCGAAAGCCGTGAAGGGGAAGATCATCGGCCCCGTCTCCGGACTGCTGACCGGCGCCTGTTTGCCGGGGCCTTCGGCGGGCAGGTCGCCGCTGCGCGCGGCACGCCAGTCGATCCAGACGCCGTCGGGCGTGGTGCCCCGGCCGCTCCACGACTTGCCTTCGGCCGTGCCGGAGAGCGAGAGCAGGTTTTTAGAGAGGGTATCGGGCTGGAAGGAAAGGGTGACCAGGCCGTTGTCGTACTGGAAATTGACTTTTGCCGTGCTGCTGTCGGCGCGCAGCACGGAGACTTCGGGCGCCGAGGGTTTGCCTTTTATCAGGAGGGTAAAGGTGTTTTTACCCGCATCGAGTTGGTAGCGGCCGGTGAGGTCGACGCCGGCGTAGGGGTCGGGTGCAACTGGATAACCCGTGCCACCCACCCAGGTTTCCAGGATTTTGGTGTCTTTCTGGAATACATTGCCGGAGCAGATGATGAAGTTGGCGGCTTTGCCGGCTTCGAGCGAACCGATGGCTGGGCCCTCGGAAGCGCCGGGGCGTTTGGTGGCGTACAGGCCGAGCATTTGAGCGGGCTCGTAGGTCAGCGCTTTCAGGGCGGCTTCTTCAGAGAGGCCGTTTTCGATGGCGCGGCGCAGGTTTTCCCAGAATTTGGATTTGTCTTTCAGTCCGGCGGTCGTCAGGGCGAAGGGAATGCCCGCGGCGGCCACCCGGCCGGGGTTGGAGGGCGCCATTTCCCAGTGTTTGAGGCTGAACAGCGGCACGTCGAGGGCTTCGTAGGGGTCGCTCACGTCGTAGCCCTGCGGAAAATTGAGCGGCACGATAAGCGACTGGCCGGTTGCCTTGACGGCATCGAGGCGCTGGTATTCGTCGCCGGTGGTTTTGACCAGGTATTTCACGCCGAACTCCTGCCCGAGCCGGCCGATGCGCAGCACGTCCAGTTTGTCTTCGGCTTCGAAGATCTGCGGCAGGCCCTGCACGGCGTTCCAGGCGTCGAGGGAGAAGTTGGTTTCGGTTTTGTAACCTTCGGCCTGGTGCCAGCGGGCATCGAGGTAAGTCTGGCGCAGGAGCGCGATGCAGCCCATGAGCGAGCTGGGGTAGTCCTGGCTGCTGCTGCCTTTGCGGAAGGAGAGCAGGTTGGCGGCGCGGGGTCGGAGGATGGACTCGTGCGGGCGGCCTTCGCCGAACAGGACAACAGCGCCGGTGCCCCGGGCGATGCCGTCGGGGCGGTAGGCCAGGGCTGCGCCGAAGCCGATTTTGCGCCATTCCGTCGCGGCCTTGGGGTCGGGCGCGAAATAGTCGGCCGCGTTGAATTCGGGGCGCAGGGCCTCGTTCCAGGCGTAGGCGCCGGTTTTGTCGGAGTACGACTGCGGGCGTTGCTGTTGCGCCGGGTCCTCGGATTTGGGTACGATGAGGCCGTAATCCGGCGCGCAGAGATCGATAAAAGCCGGATAGATGGTGCGGCCGGCGCAGTCGGTCACCACGGCGTCTTTGGGCACAACGACTTTCAGGCCGCAGGCTTCTACCTTGCCTTTCCGGATCACCAGCGTGGCGCCTTCGATGCGGGTTTTATAATCGACGTAAATGGTGGCATTGGTAAAAGCGTAGGCGCCGTCGCGGGGCGCTGTGGGCGCGGCTTGCGGGAAAGAAATTTGCGCCGGCAACGACACGGCGATCAGCGCGAAGGCAGCGCAAAGGACAGACAGGCGAAGGAGGGACATGGTTGTGTATTTATCGGGCAAATGTATCAAGTATCGGCGTGATTGCACCCGGCTTCGACTTGCGTCGGCTTGAAGCCGTATCTTTGAGGGCCCAACCCTTTTTTCACGGCCCACAGGGCCCAAAATTGTTTCATTTTTATGTACAGAATCATCCTCCCGGCGCTTCTCTTTTGTCTGATCGGTTTTACCACCGCCCAGGCCCAAAGCGCAAAAATCCGCCCGCCCAAAGCCGATCCCAACGGCGTCACCGAACCCCACGGCCTCGTGCCCCTCGACCGGCCTGCCGTGCCCTCGGCGCCCAATCCGTTCGGGGTGAGCCGGCCCAACTACAAACCCATGGCCGCACCCTCGCCCGATGCCGCCGGCGTGCAGGTAACCCGTGCCGACAACGGCCTGCCCATTTTCTTTCAGGGAACAACCCCGGCCTCCGGCTCCGCCAACGACCTGCGCCCGGCCGGCGAACGCGCCCTCGAATATCTGGCCAGCCTGCCCGTCGACGGCATGGATAACCCGGCCAAGGAGTTCGTGGTCAAATCCGTCACGACCGACGAACAGGGCAACCAGCACGTACGCCTCCAGCAGGTCTTCCAGGGCGTGCCGGTATACGGCGGCGAAATGATCGCCCACACCAAAAACGGTGCTTTCGAATCGCTCAACGGCCGCTATTATCCCACCCTGCGCATCGGCACGACGCCCGCTTTGTCGGCCCAGGATGCCCTGCTGGCCGTGACCAACCACATCGGCCCCGGCAAGGTAAAAACCGACTGGACGGCCGAAGAACTGCAAAATATGGGCGGCGCGGCGTTCAGCACCGAACTCGTGATCTATCACCCCAAACGCGCGCTCGACGTGGCGCAACTGGCCTGGGTGGTGGAAGGTCATCCGAACTTCCTCAACCGCGTGGTGTACTTTATCGACGCCCAAACCGGCGCTGTTTTGCACCACTACGACCACACCTGCAACCTGCTGCCCGGCCACCTGCACCCCTCGCCCCGGCAGGAAGACACCCCGCCGCCCGTGACCGGCAACGGTGTCGACCTGCTCAACGTCAACCGCAGCTTCGGCGCCTGGCAGTCCGGCGGCACCATTTACCTGGAAGACGCCAGCAAACCGATGTTCAACAGCGCACAGTCGCAAATGCCCGGCTCTCCCGTTGGCGCCATCGTGACCCTGACGGGTTTCAATACCTCGCCGCAAAACTCGAATTTCGACTACGGGATCGTCACGTCCAACAGCACCACTTTCAACAACCCGACCGCGGTGAGCGCCCACTATAACGCAGGCAAAAGCTACGATTATTACAAAAACACCTTCAACCGCAACTCTATCGACGGCGTGGGCGGCAACATCGTTTCGTTTATCAACATCAGCGAACCGGACGGCAGCTCCATGGAAAATGCGTTCTGGAACGGCGACTACATGTTCTACGGCAACGGTGGTTCGTTCTTCAAACCGCTGGCCCGCGGCCTCGACGTAGCCGGCCACGAAATGACGCACGGCGTGGTGGAAAAAACCGCCAACCTCGAATATCAGGACGAAAGCGGCGCGCTCAACGAGTCCTTCGCCGACGTATTCGGCGCCATGATCGACCGCGACGACTGGAAGATCGGCGAAGACGTGATGCAGTCGGGCGTCAGCCCCAGCGGCGCCCTGCGCGACCTCTCCAACCCGCACAACGGCGCCAACTCCAGCAGCCCGTTCTGGCAACCCAACCACGTCAGCGAGCAATACAACGGCCCCGACGACAACGGCGGCGTGCATATCAACAGCGGCATCCCGAACCGCGCTTTTTACCTCTTCGCCAGCAATGCCAACGTGGGTAAAGACAAGGCCGAGCAGGTGTATTACAAAGCCTTGCGCGATTATCTGGTCAAATCCAGTCAGTTTGTCGACGCCCGCATCGCCGTGATTCAGGCCGCCAACGACCTGTACGGCAGTTCGGTAGCCGGTGTGGCAGCCTCCTCGTTCTCGGCCGTCGGTATCGAAGGCAGCACCCCGGGCGGCAACTACCTGGGCGATCTGGAGGTCAACCCCGGCCTCGACTTTGTGCTCTGCGCTACCAACGACTTCGTCAACCTGCAACTCGCCGACGGCGACGCCAACGTGCTGGGCACCATGTACAACGGCGGCCTGCAAAGCCGACCCAGCGTATCGGACAACGGTACGACTGTCGTATTCGTCAACGACGAAGGCCATATCATCCTGCTCGATATTTCCTATGCCGGCGGCCAGATCAACTTTCAGCAAACCACGCTGAGCCAACAACCCGAATGGCGCAACGTCGCGATCTCCAAAGACGGCCGCTTCCTGGCCGCCCTGACCAGCTTCGCCAACGACCGGATCTACATCTACGATCTGTTCTTCAATGAAAATGAAACCTTCTTCCTCTACAATCCTACCTACACCCAGGGACAGATCACGGGCGAAGTAACTTATGCCGACGTGCTGGAATTCGACTATTCGGGCGAATACCTGATGTACGACGCATTTAATGAACTGGTGAGCATCACCGGTGAAGACCTCAGCTACTGGGACATCGGGTTTATTGAGTTTTACGATCAATCCAACCAGCTCTTCAACGACGGCGGTAATGCTTTCATCTCCAAACTGTTCAGCGGGCTGCCCGAGAATACCAGCGTGGGCAATCCGACCTTTTCCAAAAACTCGCCCTACATCATCGCATTCGACTACATCGACGATTACGAAGACAAGTACTACATTCTCGGCGCCAACGTCGAAACGGGCGACTACGACGTGATCGTACCCGACAACGGCGATCTGGGCTGGCCTTCCTACACCCGTCTGGACGATGCTATTCTGTACCAAAAACCGGGCTACGACCTTTACATTCAGGAACTGGAGGGCAACAAAATCTCGCCATTCAGCAACACCTACCCCTTCCTGTACAACCGCCAGTGGGGCGTGTGGTTTTCCAACGGCGCCCGCAGCCTGATCGTGGATGCCGACGAACCCGGCGCCCGGGCCATGGCGCTCACCGCCGTGCCCAACCCGGCTTCCGACGCCGTTCAGCTCCGGTTCCAGATCAACGGCGCGGCAAGCACGGCACGGGTACGCCTGACCAACATGCTTGGCGCCACGGTAATCGATCAGACGTTTGCTGTAAACATCGGTGAAAACCAGATAACCCTCAATTTGCAGTCATTACCGGCCGGAAATTATGTCGCTCAGATCGGCATCGGGGCCGAAATTGCTGTTGTAAAGATTGTTAAACAATAAGTTACGCGTATTGCGTAAGGGAAACACGCAAACCCTTTTGTCGCAGAAAAGACAGTTTTGTTGTTCGTAGTCGAAAACGGCCCTTTGGGGCGGTGAAAAGGTGTTAAAAGTATAAACGGGCTTGCGCAGCGTTTTTTCGCTGCCTATTTTTGTCCCTGTTAGTGTTTCATAGTGTTAAGGAGCAATCACAAAGGTGGTTGCTCCTTTTCTTTTTTTTGAAATGGCAGATCCTGTGACGTTTGGCCCCCGCCGCTATTGTATTGCCTTATCTTTGCACTCCGTAATCTTCTCCCCTAGTCCCCGCCCATCCGGAAAAGGCCGCCTGGCCAACACCTCCCCTGAATGGGGTAATTTTTCCGGAATTGCCTGTTAAGCATAAGACATCTGACTCTGCCCTTTTTATTTGGTATGTTTTTCGTGGAAAGCCATACCTGTGTTTTTCATTTGTCAACAATCTTTGCTCCTCATGGCGATAAAACGACTTTTCTCCCTGACTTTTTTCCTCCTTGCGCTTCTGGGCGCAGCCCGGGCCGCTTCTGTCAGCGGCTGGGTATGGCAAGACCAAAACACCAATGGCATACAGGACCCCGGCGAGCCCGGCCTTCCCTACATCTGGGTAAGCGTACTCGACGCGGCCGACACCTCGGTTACCATCGCGGCTGTACAAACCGACCCCAACGGCCTGTACGATTTTCCGGTGTTGCCCGCGGGCACTTACCGGCTCAAATTCTCCAATCCCGGCGGTTTGTGGCAATCCGGCCTGAACATCGGCATGGACGACGCCATCGACAACGATGCCAACGTATGGGGTTTTACCGATGCTTTCACCTTGTCGGGCAACCAGGCACTCGATTTCGACGCGGGGTTTACTACAACGCCCAGCGGCTGCTTTACGCCCGTCGAGATCAGCATCAGTAATGTGGTTTGCCACGACAACGGCACGCCCAACGACCCCACCGACGATACATTTTCTTTCGACCTGACGGCCACGGGCGGCACAGGCCCCTGGGGCTGGGATCTGCCGCCGAGCATCATGATGGTGCCATACGGCCAGGCTTACACGTTTGGGCCTTTCCCGATCAGCGGCGGATCGGTGACCATTACGATCAACGACCACGACAACCCGTTCTGCACGGCCACGGTCAGCGTCGATCCGCCGCCCTGTTCGCCCAATCCTTCGCCCACACTCGATTTCGACTGCTCGCCGCCGGTATTGGTCAATGTGGTAGCCGGGGTCAACAGCTCCGTCGTGAATTACCTGCCGGCCACAGCAACCACGACCTGCCCCGACGGCGCCACCACGGTTACGCTCGTGCAGGGCCTGCCCAGCGGCAGCGAGTTCCCGCTCGGCACCACCCAGGTATGCTATCAGGCTGCCGACAACTGCGGAAACGTAGCCAACTGCTGCTTTACCGTCACCGTGGCCGCGCCGCCGCCCTGCGACGTCAAGGTGATCGGTTGCATCAAATACGAATTGTTGAGCATTACCAAAGATTCGGAGCAAAACCGAACCTACCGCATCCGGGTGACCAACAACTGCAACAACAAACTGATTTACACCGCCTTTCAGGTGCCCGACGGCGTCACCGCCCTGGCGCCCGCCAACGGTTCGGTATACACGGCGCCCAGCGGTCGCGAGTACGATGTGCGCAACCCCAACTTCTCGCCGTTCTACTCCGTGCGTTTCAAATCGGTGGGCGACAGCATCAGCAATGGGGAATCCGACATTTTCCAATACACCCTGCCGGCTCAATCCGATCCGCTGTTCATCCACGTGATCGTGCGGCTTTCGCCGAAAATCTTCTACGAGGCGCACCTCAATACGTTCGACTGCGTACAAACGCAGGAACTGCTGACACAATCGCCCGAACAAGCCTTCGGCAACGCAGCAGTATCCGACGGCCTGAGCGTAAGCGCCGAAGAACTGGATCGGGAAGGCACATTTGCCGTATTCCCCAACCCGGCCAGCCGTCTGTTGTACGCCGATCTCTCGGCCTGGAACGGTCAAAACGTGGTGCTGAACCTGCTCAACGCACAGGGGCAGCGCGTGGGTCAATTTATTCGCCAGGCCGGCGATGCACCTGAGGCGCTGGAACTGGGCGTATTGCCCGCGGGCCTGTACTACCTGCAGGCGCTTCCGGGCGATGGCAAAATGCAGACGCGGACCTTCGTGGTCGGGCAGTGATTAGCACCCTGCCTGCATTGGAATAAAATCACGCAAATATGCGAAGCGCGCAAAGGGTTCATTCCTTTGCGCGCTTCGTGTATTTGCGTGATTTTATAAACAGTTCATTTCCTTTTGCTCATAAAAGCGTGGAAACTGAGGACCCAGGTCATGATGGTTTGGGCGATTTTTTCCAGAATATTCATGATCAAATCAAATTAGGTCCGTTGTAGTCAATAGCGGCGATTTTTTCCAGCCATCAATCCCCAGCCGGCTCGAATACTCAAATCTTCAAATCCTCGAATCCTCATAAAAAATCACTCCGCCCGCCGCACATTCGACACCCAGTCGAAACTTTTCAGTGAAAGCATGGCGTGATTGAGCTGGTCGATATTGCGCACTACCAGCGACACCTTTCCTTCAAAGTAACCGCCTTCACCGGAGATGGAGAAAGAGCGGATATTGAGTCCGAGGTTGGAAATACGGTCGGTGAGGCGCTGAATGGCGCCTTTGCCGATGTCGATACCCGTGATAACGATATCGGCCACAAAATCGGCCTTGACGGTATTGCCCCAATCGGCCTTGAGAATGCGGTACTCGTAGTTGGCGAGCATATTGGGGGCATTGGGGCAGGTGGTGCGGTGTATTTTGACGCCCTCTTTCGTTGTGACGAATGCAAAGATCGGGTCGCCCTGCACCGGATGGCAGCAGGTGGCGAAAGAGTGGGCGTAGAAGTGCCCCGGTTCGCCGTTGATAATGATTTCGGCTTTATTGGACGACGGACGGGCTTCCTTGAGGATACCGGTTTCGGTAGGCGGTTCGCTCGCATCGACCTGTCGCACGCCGCGGTCCTCTTCGATTTCCACGAGGCGGGAGCCATCGGGTCGGAAGCGTTTGAAGGCCGCGGCCAGATCGACCTGTTCGAGGGCGATGGCACTGAGAAACTCCAGCCGGTTGGGGTAGCCGAACCAGCGGGAAAGCGGATCGATGTTATCCTCCACCGGCACTTTGAAGGTATTCTGGAGTTTGCGTTCGAGTATTTCGCGACCGTCGGCGGCAAGTTTTCGGCGTTCATCTTTGAGGGCCGATCGAATGCGGTTTTTGGCTTTTGCCGTAATGACAAACTGGAGCCAGTCTTCGCTGGGTTTCTGGTTTTTATTGGTAATGATCTGCACCTGATCGCCGTTGTGCAGTGGGGAGCTGATGGGCACGAGTTTGTTGTTCACTTTGGCGGCCTGGCAGGCGCAGCCGATGTCGGAGTGAATACTGAATGCGAAATCGAGGGCGGTGGCGCCTTCCGGGAGCACTTTCATTTCGCCTTTGGGCGTAAACACGTGGATCTCTTCGGCAAACAGGTTGGTTGTTTTGAAATCGGCCAGAAACTCTACAGTGCTGCCGTCGGCGCTGTCTTCGAGGGTTTCGCGCACCTGATTGAGCCAGTTTTCGAACACGTTGGCTTTTTGCCCCACGCCTTTGATGCCTTTATATTTCCAGTGGGCGGCAAAGCCGCGCTCGGCGATTTCATCCATGCGATCGGAGCGGATTTGTACTTCCACGTATCGGCCATCGGGTCCTATTACCGTGGTATGGAGCGATTCGTAACCGTTGGCTTTGGGCGTGGTGACCCAGTCTTTGAGTCGCTCCGGGATTGGTTTGTAATAGTCGGTGATAAAGGAATAAATCTGCCAGCAGGTGATTTTTTCCCGTTCCGGCGGCACGTCGGTGATGCTCCGGATGGCGAAGAGGTCGTAGATGTCTTCGAAGGCGACATGTTTGGTTCTGATCTTGTTCCAGATAGAAAAGATGCTTTTGGGGCGGCCGGTGATGCGGGCTTTTATGCCGAATTCTTCGAGTGCTGCCGAAATGGGTCGTACGAACTCGTCGATGTACTGTTGGCGGGCGCGTTTGGTCTGGGCGAGTTTGTCGGCAATGTCGTGGTATTCTTCGGGGTGGGTAATTTTGAGGCAGATGTCCTGAAACTCGCTTTTGATTTTATACAGGCCCAAGCGGTGGGCGAGGGGGGCGTAAATCGTGCTGGTTTCGGCCGCGATTTTGAGTTGTTTGTGCGGCGCCATGCTGCGGATGGTGCGCAGGTTGTGCAGGCGGTCGGCCATTTTGATGAGCACGACGCGCACGTCGACGAGCATATTGCGGAGCACTTTGGCGAGGTTTTCAGCCTGGGGGCTCTCGGAATCGTGCAGGCTGTCGAGTTTGGTGAGGCCGTCGACAATCAGGGCAACACGGTCGCCAAACTGCCGGTGCACATCTTTGAGGGTAACATCGGTATCTTCCACCACGTCGTGCAGCAAGGCGCAGACCACTGCCGTGGGCCCCAGACCGATCTCTTCCACGCATATCCGCGCTACTTCGATCGGGTGCAGGATGTAAGGTTCGCCCGATTTGCGACGCTGCTCCTGATGGGCCTGGGCGGCCAGTTCGAATGCCGCGCGGATATTGCGACTGTCGTCGGTATTGAGCGGTGTTTTGATGGATTTCAGCAAATTGCGGTAAGCACGCTGAATAATCGGGCGGTCATCCGCCGGGATATGCGGTGTCAGTTTATCCTGCGCCATGGTTCCCTCCTGCTTGTTTTTCGTATGTTTCGGATAAAGTTAGGACAAAGATGGCGCTCATCAAACCTGTTTGAGGCTTGTTAACGGATTTTAGAGAATTTCTATCCAACAAATTCGAGTACAAAAACCTACTTTTGCGGTCCTTTTTGCGGGCGTGGCGAAATTGGTAGACGTACCAGACTTAGGATCTGGCGCCGCGAGGCATGGGGGTTCGAGTCCCTCCGCCCGCACTTTTTTAATGTGCTAATGTGCTAATGAGTTAATGTGCTAACGAGGTAGTGGACTATTGGAGCCGTACGTTTTGTCTTGTGGTTCATTCCTGAAAACTATCCGAACAAACCAATTAGCACATTCCCTAATTAGCACATTAGCACATTCCCCAATTAGCACATTAGCACATTAACCCATTAGCACATTATCACATGCCCACCGTTCAACGCAACGACCTCGATTCCACCTCTGCTATAATTACCGTCACCGTTCAGCGCGATGAACTGAAACCCAAAGTCGACGCCGAGCTCAAACGCTTCCGCCAACGCGCAGCCATAAAAGGCTTCCGCCAGGGACAGGCGCCGATGGACTACGTGAAGCGCATGTACGGAAATGCGCTCTTTGCCGATACGCTCAATGATATGATGGCCCAGGAACTGTACGACTACCTGCGCCAAAGCGGCCTCGACGTGCTCGGGCAACCGATGCCGACCGAAAACCCCGGGAACTTTACCCATAGCATCAGCAGCCCCGACACGGAGTTTTCCGTAGAATATGAAATCGGTTTCGTAGCGCCTTTTGAAGTCAAAGGCCTCGATAAAAGCCAGGTATACGAACGCTATACCATTGCCAACCTCGACGAACTGGCCGAAACCGACCTCGACAACGCCCGCGAACGCGTCGGCAAACGCTCCAATCCGGAAAACGACATCCAGGAAAACGACATCGTGCGTATCGCGGCCAAAGAAGAAGGCGGCGACTACGAAACAACGATCACTCTTTTTATCAAAGACATGACCGACGAGGCCTTCAAGGCCGAACTGCTGACCAAAAAGAAAGGCGACAGCGTGCGGTTCAACGCTCGTGAACTGGAAAACCGTCACGAAGAAAAAATGTACCGCAAATACATTCTCAACCTCGAAGAATCGGACACCCGCCAGGTGGGCGACTGGTTCAGCGGCGTCATCGAAGAGGTGTCGCGGGTGGGTAAAGCCGACCTCGACGAAGAGTTCTTCACCAGCTACTTCGGCAGCGGTGTCAGCAACGAGACCGAAGCCCGGGAAGAGATCAAAAAGGCCATTGCTCAATTCTATGAAGTACGGGCCAATGCGCTCGTCATGCGCGACATCCAAGCCCGCCTGCTCGAACTCAACCCCATCGAACTGCCCGAACGTTTCCTGCGCCGCTGGCTGATCGCTACCAACCGCGGTACGCTCACCCCCGAATCGGTGGAACAGGAATTCCCCGCATTCGCCGAAAACCTTCGCTGGTCGCTGCTCCGCGATCACTTGAAAGTAAAATTTGCCATCGAGGTGAGCGACGAAGAAATCCGGGAAGACTACATGCGCCGCATTCGCAGCTACTTCCAGATGGACCTTCCGGAAAACATCCTGACCGACTACGCCGAACGGATGATGAAAAATGATAAAGACGTTGAAAAGGTCAAAAGCGACCTGGAATACGACAAACTGTTCGAGGCCATGCGCGCCGAGGTAACCCTGGCCGACAAGCCGATCAACTCCGCCGAATTCCAGCAAATTTTCGATGCAACCCGGCAAAAAGCAGAAACCGAACAAGGCGAAGACGCCGAATTGCGCGAAATCGTGGAATAAACACTGATCCGCGCGACCGATTTTCATCGCCTCAAAACGGTCGTTCATCTGCCCGGCGGCGCGTTACGTCCAGCACTATAGTTCCCTTTTTTGCAGCCTTAACCTTCGCCGACAAACCTTGTTATACTTGCCTCGAAAAAAACGAGTTCATACCATGTTTGACAAAAATGAATTTCAGAAGTACGCGACGCGCCATCTCGGCATGAACAGCATGCACCTCGAAAAGTACATGCAGGCTGCCGGCGCCGCCGCCGCACCGAACATCCGCGCCTTCACACCCGCCGTGATCGAAGAGCGTCCGATGAACCTCGCCGTTATGGATGTGTTCAGCCGTCTGATGATGGACCGCATCATCTTCATGGGCGTACCGGTGACCGAATACGTGGCTAATGTCATCCAGGCCCAGCTGCTTTTCCTCGAATCCAGCGACCCCAAACGCGACATCCAGCTGTTCATCAACAGCCCCGGCGGTTCCGTAATCGACGGCCTGGGTATCTACGACACCATGCAGTACGTTGCTCCCGACGTGGCCACGATCTGCACGGGACTGGCTGCCTCCATGGGCGCCGTATTGCTCGCCGCCGGTGTAAAAGGCAAACGCAGCTGCCTGTACCACAGCCACGTCATGATCCACCAGCCAATGGGTGGCGCCCAGGGCCAGGTATCCGACATCGAGATCACTTACAAACTGATCAAAAAGATGCAAAAATCACTCTACGACATCCTGGCTTACCATACCGGACAGCCGTATGAGAAAATCGAAGAAGACTGTGATCGCGACAACTGGATGAGCGGCGACGAAGCCAAAGCCTACGGCCTCGTCGATGAAGTACTCGAGCGCAACAACCCGCGAACGAAGAAGAACGACTAAACAAGCCCGCCGATTTAAAACAATGGCCCGGAAAATTGACTTCATTCATTTTCCGGGCCTTTTGAACCAATTCAGGTACTTTTATCCTAAGTTTATTCCCCAATTTTCTTCCTTCCTATGATTCGCAACGGCAAACCCTCTCCCAACCATTGCTCTTTCTGCGGCCGCAGCAAAGACGACGTGATTATGCTTATCAGCGGCATGGATGCCCAGATCTGCGAACTTTGCGTCGACAAGGCAGGAGAACTCGTCGAGCAGGAACTCGGCCGCCCGGCACGACATCAGCAGGAAGAAGAACAACCGAAAAAAAGCGCGCGCTACGGCGGCCCGCTGCGGCTTATCCCTCCGGGAGAAATCAAGTCTTTTCTGGACGAATACGTAATCGGGCAGGACGACGCCAAAAAAGTGCTTTCCGTTGCCGTTTACAACCACTA
>JADZFP010000257.1 GCA_020849825.1 Saprospiraceae bacterium | reverse complement strand
CCCCAAATCCCCTTTGCGCACTTTGCACCTTTGCGTCCTTGGCGTGAAAAAAAACAGTCACGCAAAGTCGCAAAGCCCGCGAAGTCACACCCTCTGTGTCTCTGTGCCTCTGCGTGAAATTTTAAAAAAAAACGCCGCTGAATACCCCTGCACCTCCCTTTGCACCTTTGCGTCCTTGGCGTGAAAAAAACAGTCACGCAAAGCCTCTGCGTGAAATCCCCTCACTACCACAATCGCGGCAAAAAGCGAGGCACCTTCCGCTGGTATTCGGCATAGGCAGGGTATTTGCCCGCCGAGATTTTTTCACTGAAATCCGAGCTGCCCAGAAACAGCAACATCAGCAGAATGCCGCCGGCCAGCGACCAGTTGAGCCAGCGGCCCGTAGCGGCCACGCTGAACAGGTAAAAACTCAGCCAGATGGCTTGCTCGCAGGCATAATTGGGGTGGCGTACCACCGACCAGAGGCCCGTGCGGCAAAAGCCGGCCGCGAATTCACCGTCGAGCGGCTCTCCTGCGGCCATGCGGCGGTGTTTTTCCGTCTGATAGTTGTACTGCTGCTGGTCGGCCAGGGTTTCGTACAGTAAAAAAGTCAGGAACAAGCCGGCCACGATGCCGTCGAAAAGGCCCAAGGGGCGGTCGGCGCCCTGCCAGGCCACCAGGGTCGGCAGGGTGAACAGGAGAATCAGGCTGTTTTGATACAGGGAGATAAAAAACAGGTTGAACAGTCCCCAGCGCAGGCGGCCCTTGAGCAGGGGATTCTGGCGCAGCACACTCCAGCGATAGTCTTCTTCGCCGCGCCAGGGCAGCCAGTCGTAGCCGCCGCGCCGCCAGAAATTGTAGGTGAGCCTTGCCGCCCAGAGGGTAGCCAGAACGGCCATCAGCACCAGCCGGGGAGAAAAACCGGAGGCCTGGGCGACCGTCCATACGTATACCACGGGCACGATGCTCCACAGTTTGTCGACCTGGCTGCAATTGCCCGTGATTTCACTGACGACAAAACAGGTGAGCGCCACGCCGAGCATGATGTACACCAGCCGGTGCAGGGTAGTGGCTATTTCGTAGGAAAGCGGCTGGTCCCAGTAAATGGCGACGATGGGCAGCGTAATGAGGGTGGCGAGCAAAACGAGGATCGTACGGAGCATGACAGTGCGTTTTTGAAATCGTTTTATACTTGATGCGTAAGTTGGTGTATCTCATTCATTGTCTTCCAGTTGCGGGTAGTGGCTCTGACCTTCAATTTGGCTTCGAAAAAGGCGTTGCTCAATTTGGTGTTGCCATAGCCGCCCGGGCAATACAGGTAAACCGTCCGGCCGAGCAGTGCAAAGCGGTCGGGTTCGTACTGGTATTCCATCAGTTTTTCGGCGGCTTCGGGTCGGGGCAGTTCATCCAGCAGGGTGACGTGCAAAAACGCCGGATCGATGTTGCTCTCCGATAAAAACGGGTTTTCATGCAGAATTTGCGCCCATTCCTGCGCACTGCGGGCGAGCACCGGAACAGCAAAACCGAAGCGCGCCGTCACCGCTTCCGCGATTTGGTCCGACAGGTGCGCTTCTTCCGTTTCCGGCGCTGAAAAGACGACGTTCCCGCTTTGGATGTAGGTCCGCACCGAGGTAAAGCCCATTGCTTCGAACAGAGATTTCAGCTCCGGCATTTTGATCAGATTCCTGCCGCTGACGTTGATGCCCCGAAGTATGGCGATAAAGGTGGTCATGCTGATTTTATCCTGTTCAGTTGAGCGGCCAAAGATCATATTTTATTGTAAAATTGCCCCGTTAGCCAAATTGACGACACAATCGTTTCTTTTTTGCGAAAAAACCTTAAAAACCGCTACTTTTAATTGCCCTTACCACATACCCATGTCGAAAAATATCCGCAATCTCTCGGCCCGCAAAGGGCTCGACGACAATCTCTTCGAACAGTTGCCCGACAACGGCGGCGCCGATGGCGACAACTACCGCAATGTCGCTTCCAAATTCCTGATCGGCAATGCCAATACTTACGGCACAGCCTCCTTTTACGACTTTCTGAACCCTGAAAACAGCGGTAAAAAAGGTTTTTACTGCGCCGGAAGCGCCTGCCTGCTGGCCGGTACGCAGGACGCGGTCAAAAGCGAGCTGGAAGCCCAGTTCGGCGCCGATGCCGTCGGACCCGTGTATTGTCTGGGTCGCTGTTATGAAAATCGCGCCTTCCACGTCGATGGCAAAAACTACTCCGGGGCCGAAGCCGATGCCATGCCCGCCATTTGCCGGCATGAAAAAACGCAACACCCCACGCCCTACCGCGTGCAGCACCAGGGCCGGGGAATCCTGACCGGCAATGCGCTCAGCCTCGATGAATGCCTGCGGCTGCTGCCGGTCTGGCTGCAGCGGCCGCCCGAAACCTTGCTCGACGGACTGCGTGTGTCGGGCCTGCGGGGCAGGGGAGGCGCCGGTTTTCCGATGGCGATCAAACTGGATACCGTTCGCAAAGAGCAGGCCGACCAGAAATACATCGTCTGCAACGCCGACGAGGGCGACCCGGGCGCGTTTTCCGACCGATACATTCTGGAAGAACAGCCCCATCTGCTGATGGCCGGCATGGCGCTGGCCGGTTTGATGGCGGGTGCGACCGAAGGCGTGGTGTACATCCGCGCCGAGTACCCCGAATCCATCGCCATCGCGCGCCGCGTGGCCGAGCAGTTCAATAATCTCTTTCCGCTCGATACCCACGACGGCACACCGTTCTCTTACCGCCTGAAAGTAGTCAAAGCCCAGGGCGCCTACATCTGCGGCGAGGAAACCGCCCTGCTCAACTCCATCGAAGGCAACCGCCCGGAAGTGCGCACGCGCCCGCCGTTTCCCGCTCAGTACGGCCTTTACGGCAAACCGACGGCCGTCAACAACGTTGAAACCCTGGCCAACCTGCCCTTTATCGCACAGGAAGGCGGTGAAGCGTTCAAAAGCCTGGGTACGGAAAAATCGTCGGGCACAAAACTGCTTTCGCTCGACAGTCATTTCCGCAACCCCGGTTTGTACGAAGTGGATATGGGTACGCCGTTGTCGTTTGCCGTGTACGAACTCGGCGGCGGTTTCAAAGAGCCGGTCAAGGCCCTGCATATCGGCGGACCGCTCGGCGGACTGGTGCCGGTGTCGCGCATAAACGACCTGACGATCGATTTTGAATCGTTTGCGAGCAACGGCTTTTTGCTGGGGCATGCTTCGATTTTGTCGGTTCCCGAACGTTTCCCGCTGATCAAATACCTCGAACATTTGTTTGAATTCACGGCGCACGAAAGTTGCGGCAAGTGTTTTCCCTGCCGGATCGGTTCGGTGCGCGGCAAGGAGTTGCTCAAAAAAGCCTATGAATCCGATTACCGGATCGACCGCGAATTGCTGAACGACCTGCTCGATACCCTCGAAAAAGGCTCGCTCTGCGCCCTGGGCGGCGGTATCCCGCTGCCGGTCAAAAATGCCCTGAAATACTTTGAATCCGAACTTCAGCCTTACTTTAAAAACTGAACTGCTCTGCCATGTCTGATCTGACCACTGTTGCCTATATCAATGGCCAACCCTGTGCCTTCGAGCCGGGGGAAACCATCCTCCAGGTAGCCCGCCGGCATTTCGGCCGCGACAGCGTACCGACCCTTTGCGACGCGCCCAATCTCGAAGCCTACGGCGCCTGCCGGGTGTGCAGCGTCGAAGTGGCCCTGCAAGCCAACGGCGCCCGCCGCATGAAAGCCGCCTGCCATACCCAAATGGAGGCTGGTATGCATATTTATACCGAATCGCCCGACGTTCAGAAGATTCGGAAAAACCTGATCGAACTGGTACTCACCGACCACCCGCTGGATTGCCTCACCTGCGAAGTGAACGGCAACTGCGAATTGCAGGACGTAGCCGCCCGCGTGGGTATCCGCTCGGTGCGCTACCCGGCCGGCAAAAACCACCTCGACCGCCAGAAAGACCTCAGCCATCCGTACATGACCTCCGATATGTCGAAGTGTATCATGTGCTACCGCTGTGTGCGCGCCTGCGACGAGGTGCAGGGCCAGTTCGTGCTCGGCGTGGAAGGCCGCGGTTTCGACAGCCGGATCATCAAAGGCATCGACCAAAGTTTCCTGGAGTCGGACTGCGTTTCCTGCGGCGCCTGCGCCCAGGCCTGCCCGACCTCGGCTATTTCCGATGTTTTTCAGTCCAAATCGCTGGTCGGACAAGACAAGGTCCAAACCATCTGCACCTATTGCGGCGTGGGCTGCAACCTGGAAGTCAGCGTAAAAGACGACAAGGTGCTCAGCATTCAGGCGCCCTGGGACGCAGAGGTCAACAAGGGCCATACCTGTCTCAAAGGCCGCTATGCATTCTCTTTCTACGACCATCCGGATCGCCTGCGGCAGCCTTTGATCAAAAAAGATGGCCAGTTTGTGGACGCCAGCTGGGATGAAGTGTACGACCTGATCGCGGAAAAGATCAAATCGGCCCGCGATCAGTTCGGTCCCGATTCCGTTGCCGGTATTTCCTCCTCCCGTTGTACCAACGAGGAGAATTACCTGATGCAAAAATTCATCCGTGCCGTGGTCGGCACCAACAATATCGACGGCTGCGCTCGGGTATGCCACTCGCCGACGGCTATCGGGATGCAGCGCACCTTCGGTACCGGCGCCGCCACCAACTCGATCGAGGACCTGAAATACACGGACTGTATGATGGTCATCGGCGCCAACCCCACGGAGGGCCACCCGGTCACGGGCGCCAAAATCAAACAGCAGGCCATGAAGGGCAAAACCCTGATCGTAATCGATCCGAGGGAAACCGAAATGGCCCGCTATGCCCACCACCACCTTCAACTGCGCCCGGGCACCAACATCGCGGTGTTGAATATGATGATCTACTACATCATTTCAGAAGGACTGGAAGATCAATCATTTATCGAAAACAGAACCGAGGGCTATGAGGAACTAAAAAAGAACGTACTTGCGCTCGACATCGACGAACTGGAAGCCGTGTCCGGCGTGCCGCGTGAAAAAGTCCGCGCCGCCGCCCGCGCCTATGCTTCGGCAAACGCCGCCATGTCGTTCCACGGCCTGGGCGTGACGGAGCACTATCAGGGCACTTATGCCGTGATCCAGATCGCCAACCTGGCTATGCTCACCGGCAACGTCGGCAAACGCGGCTGCGGCGTCAACCCCCTGCGCGGCCAGAACAACGTACAGGGTATGGCCGACATGGGCGTTCAGCCCTATCAGGGCGCGGGTTATCTCGACCTGACCCAACCCGATATCATCGCCAAATACGAGGCATTTTACGGCGGGGTAAAACTGCCCGGACACGTCGGGCTCAAAATCCCGGAAATGTACGACGCTGCCCTGGCGGGCCAACTCAAAGTGCTCTGGGTGATGGGCGAAGACCTCGTGCAGTCCGATCCGAACACCAACAAGGTCATCGAGGCACTGAACGCCGTCGATCTGTTTATTGTACAGGAACTGTTTATGACGGAGACGGCCAAACTCGCCGATATCGTGTTGCCGGGCGCGTCTTTCCTCGAAAAAGAGGGAACGTTTACCAACGGCGAACGCCGCATCCAAAGGGTCAACCAGGTGGTCAAACCGGTCGGAAACGCCAAAGTCGACGGTCAAATCATGGTGGACATTATGAACCGAATGGGTTACCCACAGCCGCCTTATTCCGCCAAAACCCTGCTGGAGGAAATTTCTCAGATCGTACCCTTCTTTGCCGGCGTGCGTTGGGAAGAACTCGGCCGCTATGGCAAACAATGGCCGGTCGCGCCCGATGGCAACGACACGAAGATTCTGCATACAGACACGTTCAAACGCGGCAAGGGGCGCTTCATTTTCCGTGAATTTGTCGAAACCCGCGAAATTCTGGAACATGGCAAGGAATATCCCTATATCCTGACCACCAACCGCCTGCTCGAACACTACAACGCGGGCACCATGACCCGCCGCACCCGCAACGTGCAGATCGTGCACGAAGACGTGCTGCTGATCCATCCGGCCGATGCCGCCCGCCACCAGATTGCCGATGGCGACTGGGTGTGCGTCGAATCGGCGCGGGGCAAGATTGATATGAAGGCCAAACTGACAGAAGAGGTGAAAGAAGGCGTATTGAGCACAACCTTCCACTTCCCCGATATTCTGGTCAATATCGTCACTTCCGACGTGAACGATTCGGAGGCCAAATGCCCGGAATACAAGGTGGTGGCGGTGCGCATCCGCAAGGCGCGGCGCGTGGCCGACCGTCATGGTCATGCCATGGCCTGATCAATCCACGATACGGTCCAGGTCGCGGAACACGAATCGGGTACCGGCGCTGTCGCTCGCAATGTCGAATTGAAGACCGGCGAGCCGTGCGCCCCGGTACCCGATTCCTTTGTTTTCCCTGACTTTTGGCATTTTTTGCCAATCGCTCACGCTCATCTCCGCGATGGCGCAGAGCTCGTGCCCTTGTACATTGACCTGTAAATATTCCTGCCCCGAACGTACGGCATACCCCCCGATCCGATAGGTCATCGAATTCGGGCCTTTTTCACGAAGCAGGCGCGCCAGTTCGGCTTTATATGCTTCCGATTCGGGAGTATTGGAAGTAAAAATGGGGTTGTCGCTGGAACAGGTTTCGCTGCTGCAGGCGCTGAATACAAGGATTGCCGTGGCAATCAGCAGGGTGAAAAAATTACGCATGTGGAAAAGCCGGGCTAGTGAACGATCAATTGCCGGGCAGAATGACCAATTATCAGCACATAAGCGCCCGGATCAGCAGGCGACGGAAGTCTGAGCTGCCGGGTGTTTGCGATGGTTTTGAATAAAATTCTGCCGCTTGCATCGATCAGCCAAACGTTTTCCTGCACTCCGGCGCTGTCCAGTACGACCTGAATTTCGCTGTTTGCCGCCACAGGGTTGGGAAACATTTGCCAGGAGGGCAACTCCGCAGGGGGCGTGACAACAAAGCTGGTCGTCTGACTGGTGTCGGCCCAGTAGATGCGCTCGTCGAAATACTGGATCATG
>JADZFP010000256.1 GCA_020849825.1 Saprospiraceae bacterium | reverse complement strand
GGCGGAGATAAAAAGCAGCAGGCGGGCCCGGTTGCGGCGGCTGTCGCGCCAGGCCATTTTGAGTACGAAGGACATACGTTGTAATGAACGATAAAGCGTTTGCCTGAGGGTGGCAAAGCCTCCGGAAAACAGTGAAACTGCCGGGCCGTTGCGGGCTCATTTGTTTTTTTCGATCAATGCGCCCCGACAGCCGGTTCAAGCCCGCAAAAAACGGATGGACGACGGGCACTTCAGATCAACCGCGGGGCTGACCCGCATCATTCGCGCCGCTTGCCGATGCCTGCAATTTTGTTGTACTTTTTCACCTAACCACACCAGGCCATGACCAACAGAATCTTTTTTCTCGCCGTGTCTCTGCTCCTTGCCGGCATGGGCCTGAAAGCCCAAACCGCCTTTACCGAGCAGGGCAATTTCCTGATCGGCTCCACGGTTGGCTTTTCCAGCAATGAGTCCCGTTTGAAGTCCTCCACCCAGTCCGGCTCTGCCGAGGGAGAAGGCCCTTACTCGCTGCAATGGAACCTCAACCCGCACATCGGGTATTTCCTGCTCGACAATTTCAATCTGGGTATCGGGCTGGACTACACGTTCAGCCGTGAAAAACAACCCAATGCCGACAAAACGGACGACAGCGACCTGCTGTTCGGCCCCTTTGCCCGCCTGTACCTGCCCCTGGGCGACGACCAGGCTTTTTTCCTCGAAGGCAACTTCGGGTTCGGCAATTCGTCGGACAACCTGATTATCGGCGGCGCGCCGCAAAGCATCAACAGCAACATCATTGCCGTGGGCGCCGGACCGGGATTCACGATCTTTTCCAGCCGGGCCGTGGGGCTTGAAGCGTTGTTCAAATACAACTACGCACGCACGAAATTCCAGACGACCGAAAACGGCGTCACGACCGAAACGACCAGCCGCACCAATCAGTTTGCCGTATCGCTGGGCGTGCAGTTCTACTTCGGCGGGTTCAGCAAGGCGTACTGATTATCATTGCATTTGTACGCAGCGCCACTCCGATTTGCGCACTTCGGTATTGGTCGCCGGATTGTAAATACAAACCTGGCCATAACCGACGGTAAAGCCGTTTTTCTCCCACTCGGCGCGCTCGGGGCAATCGGGCATTTTGGTAACCTCTTTTTCGTCGGTAGGACGCAGGTACCAAAACTTGCCGTTGTCGAGCACTTCCGGGTCGCCGACGTATTCGGATTTCAGGACGGCTTTTTTGGTTTTGAGGTTAAAAATCAAAATTTCACGCAGGCTGGGCCCCGTACCGATATCCATAAATAACACATCGCCCACCACGCCGGCAAAAAAGCCGGTGATGCCAGCGGGTACATTGTAACCGTCGGCGCTGTCGAGTGGCGTGATGGTAATGGATTGGCCGGGTTGACTGTTCATGTCGACTGTGCGGATTTTATACCGCTGATACCGGTATTCGGCCATACCCGCCGCGGGCCGGGTGTAGGCGGCGCGTTCCATGCCTTTGAAGCCGATAAGCGTGTCGCGTTCGGTGCTGAAAACGGTGGTGTCGGGCGCCGGTTTGGCGTCGGCGGCAGCGTCGGTTTTTTTATCGGTGGCATTGTTTTGGCAAAAACTGAACAGGAAGGCAAAAGCGGCGAAAAGCGCCAGAGAAAAGGCGTTTTGCAAAAAGCGATTCATAACGGGTTGGTTTAAGATTTTACGGACAAATCGTGTTGCCCGGCCCAGTACCGAAGGTCTTGCCGCTGGATGGCGGCGGCCATGAGATCGGGAAAGAGGGCCGGCGTGCACGCAAAGGTCGGAATATCCAGCGCAGAAAATGCAGCGGCATTGTCGTGATCGTAAGCCGGCGCGCCTTCGTCGTTGAGGGCCAGCAGGGCCACGACGGTAACGCCGGCTCTGCGGAGCGCCTGCGCGGTTTTCAGCATTTCAGAGCGGTTGCCGCCTTCAAACAGGTCGCTGATCAGCACCAGGATGGTATCATGCGGGCGCTCCACGAGGGTTTCGGCGTAGCGCAGGGCTTTGTGAATATCGGTGCCGCCGCCCAGTTGGGCGCCAAACAGCAGCTCCACCGGGTCGTGCAGCCGGTCGCTGAGATCGACGACCGCCGTGTCGAACGCCACCACATGGGTACGCAAAGAACGGATAGAAGCCAGTACGGCGCCCAGAATGCCCGTATACACCACCGAACTGGCCATGGAGCCGCTTTGGTCGGAAAGCAGAATGACGTGCCGTAGGGCCTGCCCCTTGCGCCCGAAACCGTAGAGCGTTTCGGGGATGATGGCGCCCAGTTCAGGCTGGTAGGTTTTCAGGTTCTGGTGTACAGTGCGGCGCCAGTCGATCTCGTTGTGGCGGGGGCGGCGCTTGCGCACACCGCGGTTGAGGGCGTTTTGCACTGCCTCGCGAAGCGGCAGGCGAAGTTTTTTCTCCAGTTCTTCCACCACTTTACGCACGACGGCCCGGGCGGTTTCACGGGTTTGCGCGGGCAAAACCTGATTGAGCGACAGCAGGGTAGCCACGAGGTGCACGTCGGGTTCCACGGCGGCCAGCAGCTCCGGCTCGAGCAGCAACTGGTGCAAACCCAGCCGTTCGAGGGCGTCGCGCTGCATGACCTGCACGACCGGCGTGGGAAAATAGCGCCGTATGTCGCCCAGCCAGCGGTTGACGTTGGGCGACGAACGCCCAAGCCCACCCTTCCGGTCGGCGTCGTACAGGGCTTCGAGCACGCGGTCCATCTGGGCCGAATCGCCGTCGAGTCCGATTTCCTGTTCCGGATCGGCAGCGCGGCCAAGTATCAGTCGCCAGCGTTCAAGAGCAGATGCAGTGGGTGTCGACACGAGTGTATTTTTTTAGAAAAAAGAGCGTGTGCCTGGTTTTTTATAATTTGGAAAAACCAAACCATGTGTGGTATTTTGTGAAATAACCTAAAATATTTTTTGAATAAAAATAGGTTCAACAAACAAATATTATACCTTTGGCAAGGGAAAATAATGTCAAAACACTAAAAACGTCAACATTTTTTATTCACCAAACCAACTTTTATGAACGCATTTTTATCTCTTGGCCGCTGGCTGTTTGCCATTCCTTTTGCCATTTTCGGGTTGTTTCACTTTATGAATGCACAAGCCATGGCTGATTACGTGGTACCGGCCTACATGCCTGCGAAAGCCATTTGGGTGTATTTGTCGGGCGCCGGCCTGATTGCCGCCACGGTCAGCATGCTGATCGGGAAGTACGACAAACTGGCTACTACTCTGCTGGCGGTATTTCTGCTTTTGCTCGTCGTGATGGTACATTTGCCCGGTGCGATGGCTGGCGGTGAAGGCGCACAGGCTTCTACTTCCATGTTGCTGAAAGATCTTGCCCTGGCTGGCGCCGCGATGATGTATGCGTTGAATTACGCCAAAGATCGCTCCGTGATGGGCTGATTGCTTCAGACATAACTAAATCGTTTTCTCGTATGATGGGCGCATCCGTTTCGGGTGCGCTCTTTTTTTTATGCTCCACCGCGCAGTATTTTCTGCTCGATGTTGGTGGTGGAATAGCCATCGACAAATGGCAGACTGAGCACTTGTCCGCCTTTTTCCAGTACAAAATCGGCGCCCACGATTTGTTCGGGTTTCCAGTCGCCGCCTTTTACAAGCACGTCGGGCCCGACGGCGCGGATCAGGTCGAGCGGCGTGTCTTCGTCAAATATCACCACCAGATCGACCACCGAAAGCGCGGCGAGCAGGTGGGTACGGGTGGCTTCGTCGTTGATGGGGCGGGTGGGGCCTTTGAGCCTGCGCACCGAGTCGCCGCTGTTCATGCCCACCACGAGGCGCTGCCCCAGGTCGCGGGCCTGAGCCAGGTAATGCAAGTGGCCGTAGTGCAGCAGATCAAAGCAGCCGTTGGTGAATACCACGCGTTCGCCGGCGGCCTGCCAGCGCGCCACGGTGTCGGCGGCTTGTTCGCGGCTTTGAATTTTTAGTTGGAGTTGGTCAAAATTGCTCATCATCTACAAAAGCGCAGGAATAAAGGATTTGCTGCGGCGAAGGTACGGGTTATTCGCCCAGGGGCAGTTCTCCGACCCAAACCTTCACGCGCGGGTACCGGTTTTTCATAGCTTCCCAGTTTCTTTTGCCCATCACGCTGATGGCCGTCGCCCAGGCGTCGGCTTCCGTGGCTGAAGGGGCCTCGACCGTCACGAGTACCCGGTGAGAAACACCCCACCCTGAGCGTGGGTCGACGATATGGGAATAACGCCGCCCATTGGCTTCGAGATAGCGGGCCGTGGCGCCCGAAGTGGTGATGCCGCAGTTGGACAGCAACAGCGGCGCTTGTGCAAACTGGCCGGGAATGGCGACGCTCCAGCCCCGGGCGCCGGGCGGCGGATCGCCCAGTGCTATGTCGCCGCCGGCATCGGCCAGGGCCTTTGTGATACCGAAACCGCGCAGCACCCGCAGGCATTCGTCGGCAGCAAATCCCTGGCCGATACCGCCCAGATCGAGTTTCATACCCTTGTTTTTCAATTCGACCCGCCGGGGGTTTCGGTACAGGATCACGTTTTCCCAGTTGACCAGTGCGCGCGCCTCCTTGATCCGGCCGGAATCCGGCAACTCCTGCAAATGCCGGGCGCGGCGCCAAAGCCGGGTCAGCGGGCCTATGGTGGGGTCGAATGCGCCCCTGCTCCGGCGGGCGTACCCGGCAGACAAATGCAAAATCCGCCATAGGTCGGCCGAAACGGCGACTTTTTGCCCCGTGCCGGCCTGTTCGCAAAGGCGCATCAATTCGCTGTCGGGCCGGTAGTCGGACATGATTGCGTTGAGGGTATCGACGCGATCCACGACGGCCTGCGCGGCCTGCCGGGCCAGCAGCGAATCCGGCGCGTAAAAGACGAGTTTGAACGTGGCGCCCATTTGGGGCCAGGCGTACTCAAAACGCTGCTCCACCCTGCCCTTTCGGCCACGGGCAACAGAACAGGCCCCACTGCCAAAGAAAGCAAGTAGCAGCAATGCGGGAAACAAACTGCGCGGCATAACTGGCTTATTGCACCCGGTAAAACTTGACTGTTTGTTCGGGATCGAATGCCTTGGGGCGCATCTCGGGGCGGGCGCCGGGTTCGTAGCGCATCCGGAACGAGGTGTCGCTTTGCCATTCGAGGATGGCATACAACAGTTTACCCTGGTGTGGGCCGCCGTCGAAATCGCTCAGATCGAGCGCCGGCGGCGCCTGTTTGCAGTCGAGGGCATAGCGGAAACGCATGGTATCATATTGGCTGCCGAATCGGGTGAGCCAAAGCGCCGAGCCGCCGGCTTCAAAGATCAGGTCCTGCCCTTCGCGGTTGCTCCACCGCCCGGTCAGTTCGTAACAGTCGGGCGCCAGCTGGCACGACTGTAGTGCCAGCGTGAGGCTGGTCATTAACAGTAAAATGGGTGTAAAGTGTTGGTTCATCATCACTGCTCCGGATTTTTCGTTTTGTTTGACTGTATAGACAAGGCTCGTGGAAAAAGGTTGATAGGCGTTGGGCGTTGGGTTTTGGGTGTTAGGTGTTGGGTTTTGGCAAAAGGTGCATTACTGCTCTCGAATCAGGTTTTGGGTTTTGGGGGTTAGGTTTTGGGAAAAAGGGGTGTTACTGCTCTCGAATCGGGTTTTGGGTATTAGGTTTTAGGTTTTGGCAAAAGGGGTGTCGCTGCTCTCGGACAATGTCACGAGGCCAAGCCTCGCGCGAGCCGGGGTTAATTTCTGCCCGAATCCCGGGCATATCCTGAGAGCCGCAACTACCCTTTTGCCAAAACCCAACCCCCAAAACCCAACACCCACCCCCCAACCCCCAACACTTACATCATTCCTTCGTCGGCAAAACTGTAATAGCCTCTTTCTGAAACGATGAGGTGATCGAGCAGGGGAAGGTCGAGCAATTCGCCGGCTTTTTTGATACGCCGGGTGAGATCGATATCGGCCTGGCTGGGTTGAAGGCTGCCGGAGGGATGGTTGTGCAGCACGATAACTGCTTTGGCGAGGGCATCGAGGGCCGTTTTAAACAATAGTTTGACATCCACGACGGTGCCGGCGGAGCCGCCGACGCTGAGTTGCTGACGATGGAATACTTCATTGGACTTGTTGAGCAGGAGTACCCAGAATTCTTCGTGCGGCAGGTCGGTCAGCAGGGCCGCCACGATGTTGTAGGCATCCTGACTGCAGGAAATGCGCGGCCGATCACGCAGGTCGGACAGCTGGCGGCGGCGGCCGAGTTCGAGGGCGGCGGCGATCGTAATGGCTTTTGCTTCGCCGATGCCTTTAAAACGTTGTAATTCACCCAGGGTCCGTTTGCCCAGGTCGTGCAGATTGCGGTCGACGGTGTTCAAAATTCGCTGGGCCAGCGCGACCGCGCTTTCTCCGGCAGTGCCCGAGCCGATCAGGATGGCCAGTAGTTCGGCATCGGTCAGGGCGTTTTTGCCCCGAAGCAGCATTTTTTCGCGGGGCCGGTCTTCTTCTGCCCAGGCGGTGATGGCGGGTGTACGGCTGTCGGACATGGCGGGTTCTGATTGATCTTCGGTGTTCACGGATACACGAAATTAACCCGCGGATTTTTCCCTGAACCTGTTTGACGCCGTTGTGCCCAAAATTTATTTCAAAAAACCGGGCGTTTATTTTGCCGCATCGGCCGGAATATGCACCGGACAATCTAGTCGCAAATCTTTGTTTTCCAGTTTTTTAGCCAAGAGCCGGCAATAATGCCCGGAAGGGCGCGACATATAGTTACTGCAGTTGTAGCACATGCGGTCGAGCGTGACCACTCCCTTGCGCTGGAGGTTGAAAATGATCTGCAAGAGGTTCTC
>JADZFP010000255.1 GCA_020849825.1 Saprospiraceae bacterium | reverse complement strand
GACAGGTTTTTTTATTGGACAGGATTTACAGGATCAACAGGATTAAGCGGCTTCGCCGCAATGGGGCCCAATCCTGTAAATCCTGTAAATCCTGTCCAATAAAAAAACCTTGTCCAATAAAAACCAGTTCTTACCCTCCCGTCCTGGCAGCGATTTTCCCTTTTGGGCGTTAAATGAGCAGCCTTGATCAAATACTGTTTTATGCCGACACTTCGACGCCTGACTTTTCTCCTCTTTTTCTCCACGCTTTTTCTGGGCGCCTGCAGCGTACGCCCCGGTGAAACGGAGCCCGACGTGGTGGTGACCCTGCCGCCCGAATTTATCGTCGACCTGTACGAGCAGCGCGAGGCGGCCACCGGGCAAGCTACTTTCGGGCTTTGGGTGGAAACGGTAAAAACCGACTACCCGGCCGCCAACTACCGCATTGTGTCGCAGGTGGAAAGCGGCGCGGGTCAGCTGCGGGTGCGGCTCAATGAAGTTGCAGAACCCGATCAACCGGACGGCGCCCCCGGCCCGGCCCGGACCTTTATCCCCTTGGGGGCGCTGGCCGACGGCACGTACAACCTGTCGATTCAGCTGGGCGAAACATTGTTCAACGAGGGTGTCCTGACGGTCGGCCAGGGGCATTACGAGCTGGTTTTTAGCGAAGCCACGGTCGGTATCGACGTGCAGAACCGGGTACTGAATACCATTCCCGACGGTACCGTGTGGGGCTACGTGCTTACGCCCACCGAGATACAACAGCCGGCAGCCAATGCTTTTTTGCTGAACATCAAGGACTTTACGGAGGAGGCCGGGTTGCCCGCAGGTTTTTATGGCTATTTCACCGTGGCGGGCACGGGGCAGGTGTTTTTCCACCGGAGCGTGGCGCCCGGAGGGGCGGCCCAGTTGTTCGTTCGCCGGCTGAGCGCCGATCCGAATGCCCTGCGCGGGCTGCTCAATACCTACCGCAACGACGCCCAGACGCCGCTGACGATCCGGTGCTGGTGGACGGGCGGGGAACTGTGAGCCGACCGCCTGCTTGGGATTAAACGTCCAGGGATGTTTTCATAGAACAGCGTTTGTAATTTTGTGAACAGGTAACTATTGATGATGAAAAGACTAACGCTACTATTGCTTCTCGTCGGGGTATCTGTTTCTATTTTTAGCCAAAACATTATCTACGTCAATTCTACTGCCACCGGAGGAGCCCAGAACGGAGAAAACTGGACCGATGCCTTTACGAACCTTCAGGATGCCCTCTCCGCAGCGTTTTCCAACACGGAAATCTGGGTGGCTTCCGGCATTTATACGCCGACTACAGGTACTGATCGTTCTGCTTCCTTTTACCTCAACAACGGCGTAAAACTTTACGGGGGCTTCGCGGGGACGGAGACACAGTTGTGGCAACGTGATCCGGGGCAGTTTGTCACTATTTTAAGTGGCGAAATTGGTGACCCCAATTCGTTTTTTGATAATTGTTATCACGTTGTGAGGGGGAAAGGGTTGAGTGAAAATACCGTGATTGACGGGTTTTTGATTACCGCCGGATATTCGTACGGACAGGATTTATTTCCATACACCATCAATGGCATCGGCGCCGGAATGCTGTTGGAAGGAGCTTCCTGGATTGCAAATGCTCAACCCACTATAAGACACTGTAAATTTGAAAATAACTTAGCCTCTTACGGCGGCGCCGTAGGAATTATCTGGAGCGATCCGGATAACAATGTGTCCGAAAAAAACCTGGTTAATCCGTATTTCGATGATTGCGCCTTCGTCGGTAACAAAAGCAGCCGGCAGGGCGGGGCTATTTACAAGACAGGCAATACGGGGATAGATTCATTTTTGCTGACCAATTGCATTTTCAGAGACAATGCGGCTACCTCCTCCGAAGGTGGCGGGATCTATTTTTCCGAATCTTCCGATTCAAAAATCATTGTGCGTAAGTGCATTTTCGAACGGGATTCCGCTTTCGCTGGCGGCGCTATCTACCTGCCGGCTACGTCGGCGGAAGGCTACTCTCATCTGGGCTTACGCCTGGATTCCTGCTCATTTCTTGCAAATTTCGCCTTGGACGGGGCCGGATTTTATTTTGACAATTTCCTCCCAGCGCTGGACAGCATTCAATTTGACTTTGTAATGAAAAATTGCCTGTCGCAAGACAATAAAGTATTGAACGGTGACGGGGCAATGTATCTTTTTCGATTGTATCACAACAGTGTACTGACCGGACTTGTCGAAAACTGTACTTTTTTGAATAACATCACCGGTTACTATGTTGCGCAAATAACGGTTGCATCAGGCAGTTCGACCAACATGGAATATACAAACTGTCGGTTTTCCGGAAACAGGAGCAGGATAACTAATGCATCGTCCTTTCCGATACAAATTTCTTGCGGCGCCGTCGTCACGCCTGCCCCCGCTATTCTCAAAGTGAGCAACTGTCTGTTTGATCACAACGGTGGTGGCATCATGCTGCTTTCTTCTTCAAACAATTATGTCGAGGGTACAATAACAAATTGTACGTTTTATGAAAACGGATACCCGCAATTCGTAAAAAGCCTGTGGGATACCAGCGGCGGATACTTTAACCATTACCGCATCGAGAACAGCATCATCTGGGAGCCTCAGACGAATATCTGGAATATGTTTTACAACAACGATCCCAATATGCTGACGATGCATGGCTTCGAGATCGATCGTTCCCTCATCAGCCTCCCGGATGAGGGAGGGCCGCCGGGGTCGTTTCAGGCTTTCGGCGACCACATGATTTTTTTCCAGGACCCGTTGTTTGTGGACAGCAGTGCGAACGACTTTCATCTCCTGCCTTGTTCGCCGGCAGCAAACACGGGCAGCAATGATGTGACGGAAGATGCGGGGCTTTTGACAGACCTCGATGGGCTGCCTCGCATTCGCTACGGCGTCGTGGATATGGGCGCCTATGAGGCCCAGGATTCGTGTATGGCCAGCCAGGTCTTCCTGCCAGTAACAGGGCAATCTGCCTTGGAGTTGTGGAACAATCCGTCCTCGGATGGATGGCTCGTTTTCAATCTCCCGGTTGAAGAATCAGGAGAGGTAGCCATAACGCTGTTCGATGCCGACGGACGGCTGGCGGCCAGGCAGGAGATCGAAATGGACGCTCTTTCATACGGGCTTTACTTTCCAGAATTATCGGCCGGAACGTATTTCGTGGTCCTGACGACAGCGCGCGGTAAAATGCGGTCGGCAACCTGGATACGAATGTGAGAAGTCACAATGCGGCAGGGCCTGTTTGTTCTGACCAAATTGGGCTTCCGAACGGAAAAGACATCTATTTGAAAATCACTTCTTCCGCTGCTTCCTGAAATTCCCGTAGTTCTTCCGGTTGCGGTTTTTTCCGCCGCCGCCGTTTTTCTTGCGGTTTTGTTGCTGCAGGCGGGCCAGTTCCTTGTCTTTTTTGCTGGCACTGACGGCGAGAATATCGAGCGAGCTGTGGCCTTCGTGGAGTTCGAGCTGACCTTCGGAGAGGATTTCGAGGTCGTCTTTGACCACGTCGTCGCTCACGTAGTGTTCGCGGTTCCAGGTTTTATAGGCCAGTTTCATGTAGGAGGCAATCACTTCTACAAAGCCCTCTTTTTTCACGCCCTCAGGCATTTCGATGGCTTTTTTGATCAGGGTTTGCACGTTGTAGCCGTAATGGCGCATTTTTTTCGTGCTGGGCGGGTAAGGGACCGGCTCGGCTTTGGGGCGGTCTTCGTCCTTGCGGATGGTGATGCCGCTGGGCGGCGTCACGTCGAGGTCGTAGCCGGCAATGGCAAAAGCATGGTTCCAGAGCTTTTCGCGGTAGTCGTCCATGTTGCGGTTGCCCACCGGGTTGAGGAGTTCCATCATGCGGATGATGGCTTCCACGGTTTTTTGCCGTTTGGGTTGCTCTTCAATGGTTTTGGCGTAGCGCAGCATGTCCTGTATGGTGCGCCCATATTCCGGATAGCGAATGTCTTCGCGTTCGGTGTTGTAGGAGATTTCCAAGTTGTTCATGATCTATTATATGTAAAAAAGGTGGTGAATTGGTTATTCGGTGAATTGGTTATAAAAGGGTTATTTCTGCTCTCTTTTTAAAATCGGGTTTCATTATTTTCTGCTGCGAGTAAATAGAGTTGAAAGCGGGAACAACCCTTTTATAACCAAATCACCAATTCACCGAATCACCAATTTACCATCATTCAACAGTTACCGACTTGGCCAGATTCCGCGGCTGATCCACGTCGCAGCCGCGCAGGACGGCGATGTGGTAGGCCAGCAACTGGAGGGGCACG
>JADZFP010000254.1 GCA_020849825.1 Saprospiraceae bacterium | reverse complement strand
CCACCACCGCCGGCATTGCGATCCTGCCAGGGCTTGCGTTCGTAGCCGCCACCGCCGCCGCCAGCATTGCGATCCTGCCAGGGCTTGCGTTCGTAGCCGCCGCCGCCGCCGGAATTGCGATCCTGCCACGGCTTGCGCTCGTAGCCGCCATCACCTTCGGTATTGCGGTCTTGCCAAGGCTTGCGCTCAAAACCACCTCCTTCCGAGGTATTGCGGTTTTCGACGTTCTTTTCTTCAGCGTTGTCGTTGTGGGAATCTTGAGACGACTGGTCGTCTTTTTCAGGATAGTAGGTTTTTTGACGCTCTTTCAGCGAAAACCCGGGTGCCGTCTTGGTCAAACGAGGACGGCGTTTTTTCTCTTCCATTGTAAAAAGGTTACGTAAAGTTGGTTGTGACTAACACAGCCAGGCAAATATCCGATAAAAGCGGGGATGGGCCTGAAACGGCTGATTAATTTATTTTAAAATGATAGGTATCGTAAAAACGTGCCAGATTCCAAAAAGGTGTAAAAAAGTAAAAAAAATATGCGCCATATCCAAATTTGGCCAAAACCAGCCAGATTCAGATATGGCGCAAGGTATTTGTTCTGCTTAAAAACAGATCAAATTATTCTGCTTTTACCAGTTTCAGCGCCCGGCGGATGCCGTTTTCGGCACTGATAACGACGTAATAATAACCTGCCGGGACATTATTCAGCGGAAGCTCGGCCTCGAGGTTGTCCGGATCAAAATCCACAACAAGTTGACCCTGCATATCGTACAAACTGGCTTTCAGCAGTTTCAGCCCCTGGGCTTCGATGCGGACAAAGTGGGTGGCCGGGTTGGGCGCCAAACGCAGCGACCAGTCGGTTGCCAGGTTGGCAGCGCCCAATACGTTGTTGACCTGAATATCGGGAACAACCTGGGTGCAGCCGTTTGCAAATGTCACGACCAGCGAATAGGCGCCGGCGCCCAGACCGGTGAGGTCTTCATCGCTGGAATAGAACACACCTTCTTTTTCCCAGAGGAAGGTCGCCGGGGCGCCGCCTTCAATACTGATGCTGATGCTGCCGTTGCTCGCGCTGTTGGATTCATTAACCACGTCATCGACGCTTACGCCCGGATTGGCCTCTACAATAACCTCGAACGAGCATTGGGCGTTGTTGCCGGATGCATCCTGAATATTGTAGACAATGGTGGTTGTGCCGACGGGGAATACCGAACCGCTGGCCAGGCCGGCGGTCAGTACGGGTTGCGCGCCGTTCAGGTTGCAATTGTCGCTGGCCGTAGGAGCATTATAAGTTGCCGGCTCTCCGGGGCATGCTACCAGCGAAGCGGCGGGGCAGCTCAGAACCGGCGGAACATCGTCGGTGGAAATAATTGTAGCGCTCGTCGTAGCGGAGCAGTTGTTGTTGTCGGTGACCGAAACGGTGTACGTACCCGGCGCCAGGTTTTGTCCGCCTTGGCCGCCCGACCATTGAAGCTGGTAGGGTAGCGTGCCGCCCGTAATGTTCAGGCTGATGGAACCGTTTTGGTCTTCCGGGCAAATCACGTTGCTGGTGGCTGCCACGGTAGCAATCAGTACATCGGGTTCTGTAATTGCAGCGCTTGTGACCACAAGGCAGTTGTTGGCATCCGTCACGGAGACGGAGTAGACGCCGGCAGCCAGTTGGTCGGCAGTAGCAGTGGTGTTGCCGTTCGACCACAAATAGGTATAGGGCAGTGCGCCGCCGTTCAGAGTTACCGTCGCCTGACCGTTGTTTTGACCGTTGCAAGCGACATTGGCCGTGGTAATATTGGCAGAAATGGCACAGTTGAAGGAGTTTACCACGACGGTCTGGACAGCCAGGCAGTTGTTATTGTCCTGTACCGAGACGGTATAAGTACCGGGAGCGAGCGCACTGATGCCGGGTGTAGTTGCTCCGGTATTCCATACATAGGTGTAGGGTGATGTGCCGCCGGTCGGGGCAGCAGTGGCTGTACCGTCGTTGGCGCCGGCTGCTGTTTCGTTGGTGGCCACTGCATTGGCGAGCAATACAGGAGGTTCGGTGATCGTGGCCGACAACTGGGCCGGGCAGTTGTTGGCATCGGTAATCTGGACGGTGCAAGTGCCGGGTGCAAGATTGCCAACTGATTGAGTGGTAGCGCTGTTGCTCCACAGGTATGCGACTGGTTCGGCAGCGCCGGTCAGGCTGACGCTGGCAGTACCGTTATTGTCGCCATTGCAGCTGCTGTTTTGTGTCGAAATTGTCGCATTGATACTGCAATTGAAACTGTTAACCGTCACCGTTTGAACGGCGGTGCAGTTGTTGGCATCGGTTACAGAAACGGTATAATTACCCGGAGCCAGGTTGCTTATACTGGCCGTAGTTGCGCTGTTGCTCCACAAATAGGAATAAGGCGAGGAACCGCCGGCCGGTACGGCGCTGGCTGTACCGTCGTTGGCGCCGGCTGCCGTCTCGCCGGTCGCCGAGGCATTGGTTGATAAAGCCAAGGGTTGTGAAACGGTTACAGCGCTCACGGCCGTGCAACTTTCTCCGTCGGTTACAGAAACCGAGTAAGTACCTGCGCTGAGGCCGGTAACGGAAACAGACGTAGCCCCCGTCGACCAAAGGTAGGTGTAGGAGCCATTGCCACCGGAGACAGCCACACTCACCGAGCCGTCGGTACCGCCATTACAACTGACGTTGTTGTTTACGGTGGCATTGGCCGAAACCGGCGGATTTTGGGTTACCGTGACCGTGCTGGTCGACATACAGCCGTTGTTATTATTCGTCACCATTAACTTATAGGTACCCGGTGCATCGACCACCGGCGTAAGAGTGGTAGCGCCGGAAATGATGTTGCCATCGGTCGTTGTCCATTGAGCCGTAAAACTGGGCCCCTGAGAAGAAGCCGTACCGTCGAGTTGAACAGTAGCAGAGACACAGGTCAGGCTCACCGGCGTCACTGCGCTGGCGGTGGGTGGGGCAATATTTTGTACAACGGTGGTTGATGCGCTTGACGTACAGCCGTTTTGGCCGGATGTTACAAGCAATGAATAGTCGCCGGGAGTGTTTACCACAGGATTCTGAAGTGTGCTGGTAAAATTGTTGGGGCCCGTCCAGGAATAAGAGGGATTGGAACCGGAACTGCCGCCGTTGAACTGCACCGTGGTGCTGACGCAGTTCAACTGACCATTTGCGGAAGCGGTTGCTCCGGGAGGCGTGGTGTTCTGCTGTACAACTGCCGTATCGGAGGCGATACAGCCGTTTGAACCCGTTGCGCTGAGCGTGTATGTCCCCGGTGCGCCGACTGTCGGGTTTTGTTGTGTGCTGGAAAAACCATTGGGACCCGTCCAACTATAACTTACGCCGTTGCTGTTGCCTGATAACACAATACTCGAAACAGAGCAAGTCAGTTGGCCGGTTGCTGTCGCCGTTACGGTCGGCGGGGTGTTGTTGATTGTCACATTGGCCGTAGATGTCGCTGTACAGTTATTTGATCCGTTGGTCACGACAACCTGGTAAGTTCCAATTTCCGTAACAGATGGATTCTGCAAAGTGGATGTAAAACCATTGGGACCCGTCCAGACAAAACCCGGCTGGGTTGCATTTGTCGTGACATTGAGTTGCACGCTGGTCGTCGTGCAGGTCAGCTGCCCGCCGGTAGCCGCTGCGGTGGGAGGGGTCTGATTGGCCGTCACCACGGCGGCATCGGTCGCGGTGCAGCCATTGATGGTGTTGGTAACTGCCAGGATGTAAGTTCCAGGCGCATTGACGGTGGGAGTGAGCGTATTGGCGCCGGAGACGATATTGCCGTTGGTCGTCGTCCAGGTATAGCTGAAATTAGTACCAGAAGAAGAGCCCTGGCCATTCAGGACCACACTGGTTTGGGAGCAGGTCAGCACGGCATCCGGCCCGGCAGTAGCATTGGGCACAGCAGTATTGCTGCTCACGTTTACCGTGGTTACTTTGGTACAACCATTAAGATCTGTGGCTGTAACGGAATAGGATCCTCCGGCATCGACGGTAGTTTGGTTATCCGTATCATTGTTAAACCAGACATATGAATAATTCGGCGTACCGCCGCTGGCTGATGCCGTGAGTGTGGCAGTAGGTTGTGCGCAGGTGATCGTATTGGAAGAAGTAGCCGTTACGTTCAACTGAGTCGGCTGGGTAATCGATGCGGACGCCGTGGCGGTGCCGCCGCCGCCCGAACTGGTCACGGTGACCGTATAGGTGCCAGGGCCCAGGTTGATGGCAGTCTGGCTGGTTTGGTTGTTCGACCACAGATAGGTGTAAGGTGGTGCGCCGCCGTCGGGCGTTACAGTGAGCGAACCGTTGTTGGCGCCGAAACAGCTCACATTTTGAATATCGGTGATGGAAGCCGTCATGGGTGGCGGCCCGGAAAAGGCATAGCTTTGTGAAACGGCGACGGGAAAATCGCCGCTGGCATTGGTGTTATTATTGGTGAAGTTGCCGATGTAATATACTTTAACAGTGTTACCGGCTACGGATACGGGCGATTTCCAGTTGAAATTCCAACTGACCGAACCACCCGAAAAAGCTTTGTCGCCCCGTTGGTCTATGTATTCGCGTCCGTTGGAAAATTCAGTTCCGCTTTGAGCGTTTCCAGCAGTAAGGTCGCCGCAGTTGCCGTTGTTGTTGTCGACAAAAACAGCCTGAAACCCGCCGGTAGTGGGGCTGCCACTGGTTGCGGTGAGCGTAATTACCAACGGATAGGTCGTATTGGGTTCAATTGTGGATGGCAAACCGGTAATTTCAACGTTGCCGTTAAAGTTACCACCGCTGTGGCAATCTGCGCAACTTCCGTCGAACGGAGCACCCGTACGGCCGTTTGGCGGATTGCCGGCATTTGCCAGCCAGATCAATACACCGAGCACAAGGCCCGTAAACCTGAATAGACGGGTTTGGTAAAATTTCTTCATGGATTTGTTCTTTGTTTTAATTCAGACCAGAGATAAGGCTATTAAATGTAGATACACTTATTTATCAAGTTGCTACCGGTGATACACTACATCTGCTCATTTCTGACGGAACCGGTAAAAAAACTCGCTGAATATGTACAACGATCGTCTCAATATGTTTCAGTACTTCGTTCCGTCGTATGACGGGAAGTCAAAATTCCTATCTTCGCGCTGCGAACTTTCGCTGGATTTTTTCATTTTACTTTAAATGATTTTTCCTCCTCTCCATGGTCAATAAACATATCCGAAAAGTTGCAGTCCTGGGCTCCGGCCTCATGGGCACAGGTATCGCTGCCCACCTTGCAGGTTGTGGTCTCGAAGTATTGCTGCTCGACATTCTCCCCCAAACGGGAAGCAACCGCAATCAGGTTGCGCAGAATGCTCTGCAAACAGCGCTGAAAGCCAAACCAGCGCCCTTTTTCGACAATAAATTCGCCGGCAGGATCACGGTCGGCAACTTTGATGACGATTTTCCCAAAATCAAATCCTGCGACTGGATACTCGAAGTTGTCGTCGAACGGCTCGACATCAAAAAACAGGTTTTTGAAAAAGTGGAGCAATTCCGCACGCCCGGTACGCTGGTAACCTCCAATACCTCCGGCATACCCATTCACCTGATGGCCGAAGGCCGCTCGGAAGATTTTCGCAAACACTTTTGCGGTACGCACTTTTTCAATCCGGCCCGCTACATGCGCCTGCTGGAAATCATTCCGACCGCCGATACCGATTTGGAAGTGGTTGGTTTCTTCATGCACTTCGGCGATCTGGTGCTGGGCAAACAAACGGTGCTATGCAAAGACACGCCGGCGTTTATCGCCAATCGCGTGGGGGTATACGCCATGGCCAAACTATTCCAGCTCACCCACGAGCTGGGTCTGGGCATCGACACCGTCGATGCACTCACTGGCCCTGCCATTGGCCGACCCAAAACGGGCACCTTCCGCCTGGCTGATCTGGTCGGCATGGATACGGCCGTGCACGTGATCAACGGCATTCGGCAAAATTGCCCGGCCGACGAACAAGCCGGCGCCTTCACGATCCCGCGTTACATCGACTTTCTGATCGAAAACAAGTTTTTGGGGAATAAATCGGGGCAGGGTTTTTACAAAAAAACAGCCGACAGAGATGCCAAAGGCCGACCGGTCGTCCTGGCACTCAACCTGGAAACCCTTGAATATCAGGCTTCTGCGAAAGAAAAACTGCCTATCATCGATACGCTCAAACAAATCGATGAGCTTCCGCGTCGTATGAAAGCCATTTTCAAAGGCGCTGACAAAGGAGCGGAATTGTTGCAACGCTCTTTCCTGGGCCTGTTTGCCTACGTGAGCAACCGGGTGCCCGAGATCAGCGATACGCTTTATGCCATCGACGATGCCCTGCGCGCAGGTTTTGCCTGGGACAAAGGCCCGTTCGAGTATTGGGACCTCGTGGGCGTAGCCGAAGGCGTGGATGCAGCCAAAACTCGCGGTGAAAAAATAGCCCCCTGGGTAGAAGAGATGCTGTCGGCCGGCCACAGCAGCTTTTACAAATCGGAAAATGGCCAGCGCCTGTGCTACAACCCGGCGAGCAAAACGTACGAACCTTTGCCCGGTGGCGCGGCGTACATCATTCTCGACAACTACCGCGACCGCAAACCCGTTTATCAAAACGCCGAATGCACCCTGCACGATATCGGCGACGGCGTGCTTTGTCTTGAGTTCCATTCGAAAATGAACGCCATCGGCGAAGGCATCCTGCGCGGCATCAACGATTCGATTCAGATTGCCGAAGAACAAGGCTGGAAAGGCCTCGTCATCGGCAACAATGCCGCCAACTTCACCGTGGGCGCCAACCTGATGATGATCGCCATGATGGCTTACCAACAGGAATGGGACGAACTCAATATGGCGGTCAATATTTTCCAGCAAACCTCCATGCGGATGCGCTATTCCGCCATTCCGGTGGTGATGGCTACGCAAGGCTACGTTTTTGGAGGCGGTTGCGAGTTTTCCATGCACGCCGATGCTGTGATGGCCGCCGCGGAAAGCTACATCGGACTAGTGGAAGTAGGGGTAGGCCTCATCCCCGGTGGCGCCGGCACCAAGGAGTTCGCCGTGCGTACTTCCGACTTGATCACGCGGGAAGGCGACGTTCAAATCCCGACCCTGATCGATAAATTCAAAACCATCGCCACGGCCCAGGTGGCTACTTCGGCCTACGAGGCATTTAATTACGGCTATTTATTGCCGCAAAAAGACCAGGTCGTACACAATGCTGCCCGAAATATCGCCGAAGCCAAGGCAAAAGTGCTCGAACTCTCGGATGGCTACGTCAAGCCCATCCCCCGCAAAGACGTGTGGGTATTGGGCCGGACGGGTCTTGGGGCGCTTTACGTTGCCGCTCATTCGCTCAAACTCGGCAACTACGCCTCCGAGCACGACATCAAAATCGCACAAAAAGTAGCCTGGGTGCTTTGCGGCGGCGATCTGACCAGTCCGCAAGCCGTTTCCGAGCAATATTTGCTCGATCTGGAACGCGAGGCTTTCCTGTCGCTTTGCGGCGAACAAAAGACGCTGGAACGGATTCAGTTTATGCTGGAAAACGGCAAGCCGTTGCGGAATTAAATATAGTATCGTATTTTTGTTTTAAATTCGTTAATATGGCACAAATTGTTTTGGATATTGATGATGTTTATTATGCCTTGTTTCTTCAAAAAATAAAGAAACTTCGGTATATAAAAGTTATTAAATCAACTCCGCTACCCAAGCAAAGATTTGATTTCTCCGACCTTGTTGGCAAGTTGGAGTGGAAAGGCAACGCTCTCTTGGAACAACGCAAGATGAGAGATGAATGGTAGATTTCTGCTGGACACAAATGCCGTCATTGCACTACTTAAAGGCAATGATAACATCGCATTTATTCTGACTGATGCCAATTGGGTAGGTATATCTGTTATTACAGAATTGGAATTTTTGTCTTTTCCGGATCTTTCAGTTAAAGACGAATCCATTTTTAACCAATTTATCAGCCGGGTTGAGGTACTGGGAGTAGATTCGCAAAATCCAGCATTTATTGGCACAATTATTCAAATTCGAAAGCAGAATAAAATAAAGTTACCAGATGCAATCATTGCGGCAACCGCGCTCTATCAGCAGGCTACCTTGATTTCGAATGATGACGTTTTATTTAAAATCCCAGATTTACTGGTACGTAAGTTCTGATGTCTAAAATCAACAACATCGACTATCCTATAATTAAATAGACTACCAAGACATGCAAGAAGCATATATCATCTCCGGATTTCGCACCGCCGTCGGCAAAGCCGGCAAAGGCGGTTTCCGGAGCACCCGCCCCGATGACCTGGCCGTTGCGCTTATTCAGCACCTGGTAAAATCGACGCCCGGGCTCGAAAATTCGATGGTCGATGATGTGATCGTCGGCTGTGCCAACCCGGAAGGCGAACAAGGCCTGCAAATCGGCCGCATCATTGCCAATCGTGCGCTTGGAAAAGACGTGCCTGGTATGACGGTCAACCGTTACTGTGCTTCGGGACTTGAAACCATTAGTATCGCTGTTGCAAAAATCCGCGCCGGCATGGGTCATTGTTTTATCGCAGGCGGCGCAGAAAGCATGTCGCTGATTCCGATGACTGGCTACAAACTGGCGCCCAACTACAATATCGCCTCTACCACGCCCGATTATGTAGTAGGCATGGGCCTGACAGCCGAGGCCGTGGCCAAAAAATTCAACATCAGCCGCGATGCAGCCGATGCGTTTTCCGTGCGGTCGCATCAGCGTGCTGCCGCGGCCATTGATTCAGGTAAATTCAAAGATGAAATTTTACCCATCAGCGTGCCGGAGGTGTGGGTGGAAGATGACAAAAGAAAGGAACGTACTTACACCGTCGACACCGACGAAGGAGTACGCCGCGACACTTCTCTGGATGGGCTTTCGAAATTGAAACCCGCGTTTGCCAATGGCGGCGTGGTAACGGCCGGCAACTCTTCGCAAACTTCTGATGGCGCGGCTTTTGTCCTCGTCATGTCGGAAGAAATGGTGAAAAGCCTGGGTTTGCAACCTGTTGCCCGCCTGGCCGCCTGTTCGGTTGCCGGCGTCGAGCCATTGTACATGGGTATCGGCCCTTGCGCCGCCATCCCCAAGGCGTTGAAACAAGCCGGCATGTCGCTCGATCAGATCGAGGCCATCGAACTGAACGAAGCGTTTGCCGCGCAGGCTTTGGCGGTAATACAAGAGGCCGGCCTGAATCCGGAAATCGTCAACGTCAATGGCGGCGCCGTAGCGCTCGGTCACCCGCTCGGTTGTACCGGCGCCAAACTGTCGATTCAACTCCTCAACGAAATGCGCCGCCAAAACCAACGCTATGGTTTGGTAACGGCTTGCGTCGGGGGAGGGCAGGGCATTGCCGGTATTTACGAACGGCTCAATTAAAAAGAACTTTATGAACCAATAAAGGCGACCCGGCATATGTTCGGGTCGCCTTTTTCGTTTTTGCCATAACCTGAAAGAGATTCTAATTTTGACCCGTATGCCACAATCCGCTTTCGTTTTTTTATTCCTGTTTTTTTCGTTGCCAGGACTGGCCCAAACCTGGCGTTTGGAAAAACTTCCTGAATTGATCAATTCCAGCTGCGATGAAATCACGCCCGTACCGAGCAGAGACGGGCGAACGCTTTATTTCACCAGAGTAGGATGCGACAATTTTAACCGCACACTTTTGATCGACAGTATCGACCGGGCCGTCAGCGAATCGCCGCTGGAATTTATCGCCACGCTTTCGGGCGTTTACACCCAAATTGCAGGCAAACCCGTTTACGCTCCCGTTCGATCCGGTTTTAACCAGGATATCTGGATTGCCACGGCACAGGATTCGCTGGCCAATTTTACTGAAGTGGAGCACCCCGGTTATCCGTTGAACAACGCACTGCCCAACAGCGTCATGACGATCACGCCCGATCCGAATATGTTGTATGTGATCAATCAATTTGAACGCAACGGAAACATGAGCCGGGGTTTTTCGTACGTACGCCGCACCACCGACAGCAGTGGCTGGAGTTTTCCGTCGCCGATCGAACTGGAGGACTTTTACACTATTCAATCGGAAGTCAGCCTGACGATGAGTTTCGACGGCAAGGTGATGATCCTGGCCGCAGCGCGTTTCGACTCGAAAGAAATGGACCTCTACGTTTGTTTTCGAAAAGGCCCCAACCGCTGGGGAGCGCCGCAGCATTTGGGCAATGTGGTCAATTCGCCGAAAAGAGAATTGACGCCGTTTTTATCAGAAGACAACGAAACGCTTTACTTCGCCTCCAACCGGGAAGAAAGCTCCGGCGGTTTTGACATATTCAAAACGCACCGCCTCGACGACAGTTGGAAAAGCTGGACCAAACCCCAGCGGCTTGATCCCCGCATTAATTCCGTTTCTGACGAGAGTCAGCCGTATTTCAACATGACGACAGGCTACCTGTACTTCACGTCGAAGCGCGAAGGCAGCAGCGACATCTATCGCATACAAATCGAGCCGCCGCAGGAAACGGAACTGACGCTTATCGGAAGGGTAGTAGACCAGAGTTCGCGGCAGCTCGTACGCAACGCACGAATTCTTTACGGCGCCGAAGGCGACACCACGAATATTATTGAGGCAGAAGATGGCCTCTTCCGCCTTAAAGTAGCACGCGGCGTTCGGTTCAACTTTGCCGCGCAACACCCCGGTTACGCGGGTCAGCCAATGGAAGTATATTTCCCCCGGCAATACTATTATTTCCGGGAGCAGTACATCGATCTGTTTTTGGCGCCGCTGGCGGTGGGGAGTAAAATCGAACTCCAGCCCATTTTTTTCCAGCAATCGAAGGCCATCATCCTTGACCAGTCCTACCCGGAATTGTCGCGACTGGCAACCCTAATGCTCGACAATCCCAATCTGCACATCCGGATTGAGGGGCATACGGACAACATTGGTCAGCCCGCCGACCTTCAAAAATTATCAGAAGACCGGGCAAAAGCAATCCGGGATTTTTTGACGAATAAAGGCGTCAGTGCCGATCGTATGGAAACCATCGGACATGGCGCCCGACACCCGCTGACGGAAAACGACAGCGAGGAAAGCCGTGCCAAAAATCGCCGGGTGGAAATCCGGATCACCAAAATATAACACCGGTCTCATGCAACTGTACAGCACCAACAACCCTGCCGTGCGCGTCAATTTCCGCGAAGCATTATTTCAAGGCTTACCGTCCGACAACGGACTTTTTATGCCGTCTGACCTCGCGGTTTTACCAGACAGTTTTATTCGAAGTCTCTCCAGTTTCAGTTTTCAGGAAATAGCGTTTACTGTAGCGCATACGTTGATCGGCGCTGAAATACCGGCGTCTGATCTGCAGAGCATTGTTGAAAGAGCCATCAACTTCCCGGCGCCGGTTGTATTGCTCGACGAACACACCGGCATTCTCGAACTTTTCCATGGCCCTTCCCTGGCCTTCAAGGATTTTGGCGCGCGATTCATGGCCGAAACCATGTCCTATTTTAACCGGGGAGAAGACCAGGAACTGACCATTTTAGTTGCTACATCGGGCGACACGGGCGGGGCGGTGGCGGCCGGATTTTACCGCACACCGGGCATTCGGGTCATCATCCTTTACCCATCGGGCAAAGTGAGCCCTTTACAGGAAAAGCAACTCACCACGCTTGGCCACAACATCACTGCCCTCGAAATCGAGGGTACTTTCGACGACTGCCAGGCCCTTGTAAAAAAAGCCTTTTTAGACGCCAACCTGAACGCCCGGCTGCGACTGAGCTCAGCCAATAGTATCAATGTCGCTCGACTGATCCCTCAATCATTTTACTACTTCGAGGCCTTCAAACAGGTTAGCCACTTGAACAAGCCGATTGTCTTTTCCGTACCGTCGGGCAACTTCGGCAACCTCACAGCCGGCCTTTTGGCCTCCCGCATGGGCCTGCCGGCACAACATTTCATCGCCGCTACGAACGCCAACGACGTTGTACCAAAGTACCTGGCCAGCGGCGAATACCGCCCCCGCCCCTCCGTCCGCACCTTGTCAAATGCCATGGACGTGGGCGCCCCCTCCAACTTTGCCCGAATGATGGACCTGTATGGTTCCACGTGGAACATGATCAAAAACGACATCTCGGGCTTTGCCTTTTCCGATGCCGAAACAGAAAAGACTTTGCGGGAGGTAGACCAGCAGTACCACTACCTTCTCGACCCGCATGGGGCCATCGGTTATCTGGCCCTGCGGCAGTATCAGGCTACAACAAAAAAAGAGAGCATGGGCATTATCCTGGAAACTGCGCATCCGGCAAAATTCAGAGAAGACATGGAACGCATCCTGCATCGGACTATCGACATCCCGGAAAGATTGGCAGAACTACAACACCGTCCCAAGGTGTCAACCATTTTGCCAGCCGATTTCGATACGTTCCGGTCTTATCTCATGGAAGAAAATACGTAGTGTTCCACGTGGAACAACATCAAAATTACTTTCCAGGACGTGCGCAAGCGCGTCCTTTTTTGTTTAAACATAACTTGTCCGCTAAACTTTGCCTTCCTCCCAACGTCTTACTCCTATGAAAAAATCATTCCTCTACCTGCTCCTTTTGGTCGCCAACTCATGGCTTTCAGCACAAAACAACAACCTCTCGAATGGGCTGTTTTTTGACGGAGAGCCCTACCTCATCGTCAATCCGCAGAACGCCCAACACCTTGCCGTGGCATGGATGGGGTTCACGCTGGGCAACCCGATCGGCATAAAAACCCGGGTTAGCTTCGATGGCGGAAGTACCTGGACGCCGACGAAAACACTGCCTCATTTCGGCTCGGGGTACAAATCGGCCGACCCTTCCATGGCTTTCGATTCGAATGGCAACCTGTTTGTTTGTTATATCGACTACCGGGAAAACCCGGACAGCGGCGGTGTTTATGTGCTTCGTTCATCCGATGGCGGACTCAATTGGAGCAATCCCTCCAAGGCAATCGACGCCTATGCCGACGGGAACAAACTCCCCATCGATCGCCCCTGGCTGAGTATTAATCCAACCAATAACCACCTTTATATCACAACCAAACCGGCGCCCTGGGTCGCTCCGCCCAATCGACCTTATTTTATCACCACTCTTGATGGCGGCCAAACATGGGAACCCTGGCGTTATCTCGACGGAGCAGGAGCCCTCACTGGCAACTTCATCGCAGGCCCGATGGCAGCCCCGGCTACTTCAACCGACGGGTATTTTCATGCGGTTTACCCCAGCTGGGTGCTCTCGCAAAACACCCTGCCAGGTTACATCCATGCCCGCTCCAACAACGGTGGCGAAAGTTTCACCTATCACGGGATGTATTATTCCAACACGAGCGGCCCGGATACTTTGGCAAAAATCGGGTACCGGCTCGTTTGTAATCCTGCCAACCCTGAACATCTTGTATTTACTTTTCCCTTTAAGACAAATGGCGATCTCGACATTTTCATTCTTGAAAGTTTCGACCGCGGCGATACCTGGTCGAGCCCCGTTCGCGTCAACGACGACCCGATTGGAAATGGCAAAATGCAAGACCTTGTCTGGAGCGACTTCGACGACGACGGCGACCTGATTCTCGCCTGGCGCGACCGCCGCAATGGCGCCGGCAGCGGCTATGAAAATGCCTCCGAAATATGGGGTGCGGTGCGCTGGAAAGACGCTTCCGGATTCTCTCCCAACTTCCGAATTTCGGATACCCTCGCGCCCTATAACGGGCTTTATCTTTCTCAAAACGGTAACGACTTTATGTGTATCGATATTAAAAGCGATACCCTGTTTGCCGTTTGGGGCGATGTCCGCCAAAACAAACTCAATATCTGGTTTGCCCGGCAGGCCCTGAACGGCAGTGCAAGCAACGTGCAATTGTTGGTCGATGAACAATTACCTCTCGTAAAAGCATACCCCAATCCGGCCCGCGATGTTATCCGGTTTGAAGGCTCCGATGTTTTGTCTGTCAAAATATTTGACACAGCAGGCAGGCTTTTAAAAGAAGCAAATCCTGTGAACAATCAATTATCCTTACAACATTTACCATTACAAACTTTAATATTGCAACTCTATACAACAGACGGCCTTACCAGTATAAAAATCGAGCGCATGTAAGATCTTGGGCAGGGAACAAAAAAGGGCGCAAAGGATTGAGTCTCCTTTGCGCCCTTGTGATACCAGGCAATAACTATGGATCAGGCCTCTACCCTGGCGTTCACCACCTCTTTTAAAAACTCGTCCAGAATATTATTGAACTCCTCCTGCTTCTCCATCATGGGCGCATGGCCGCATTCATCGAGAAAGTACAGACGGGAATCTTTAATGAGTTCATGAAACTTTTCACCTACAAACGGCGGCGTAACGATATCCTGCCTGCCCCAGATCAACAAGGTCGGCGCCTTGATTTGGTGCAACTTGTCGCCCAGATTATGACGCACCGCCGACTTGGCTGTTGCGACCACCCGGATGGCCTTGTTCCGATCGTTGACAATTCCGAATACTTCATCGACCAGATCTTTGGTCGCCACTTCCGGGTTGTAGAAAGTTTCCGCTGTTTTCTTTTTGATATATTCGTAATCGCCGCGTTTGGGAAATGCCGAACCAAAAGCGCTTTCAAACAAACCCGAACTACCGGTAAGTGTAATCGAAGCGATACGAACCGGATGCGCCAGTGCATACAACAAAGCGACGTGCCCTCCAAGAGAGTTGCCAACCAGGTGGACCTTGTCGTATTGTTTGTGATTGACAAAGCGTGTGACGAATTCGACCAGGCCACTTACCGATACCTCAAAAATGGGCATTTCATAAATGGGCAGGATTGGAACGACCACATTATACTCCTTTGAAAACCGGTTGATGATTCCTTCGAAGTTACTCAGTGCACCGAACAAGCCGTGCAGCAGCAATAGGGTTTCGCCCTCGGCGCCGGATTCGATGTAGCGAAAGCCGTGTTCTTCTTTTACCGTAACGTTCATTCGTGCTGAAAATGTTGATTCGGGCAAAAATAGGCAAAACTTCCGTAGCGGCAACTGTATCGCGTCGCCCTTCCGGTCAGGCATATTTTCCAATCGGATAATTCAATTACCGCCCTTCGAAGAACCGGCCACCGGCGCTGACTGGTAGACTACGTACAACAGAACGCCCAATAACACAACCGCGCCGGCCTGGTGCAGTACGCCCAACAGAACCGGAACACTGGCAATACAGTTGATCAATGTGAGAATCCCGAGGAGCACTTGTATACCCAATACGGACAGAAGAGTCCACAAACCGGTTTGCAGCGTAACACTGATGGGCATTTTCCGCAAGTTCCAGAAATAATAGAGCACCAGACCCGTCAGAAGATAAGCCGTATTGCGGTGCAAAAACTGGATCAGCGCAGGAACGAAAGGATCTGTGTCGTAGTGGATAAAACTGTCGCCCGTCCATTTACTTCCATCCAATAGCAGGCCTGGCAAAAACATACCTTGCATATCGGGCCAGGTCGGGAAAAACAAACCGGCTTTTGTGCCCGACATCATGGCGCCCAGCGCAATTTGAAAGAAAGCAATACCGACCATCCACCAGCCGAATTTGCGCCAGCGAGGTTCCAGCCGGTCGGAAGGCCGCGGTTGCCGGGCGATAAAATACGTCCAGAGCAAATAACCGAAAATTAATATGCCCATACTAAGGTGCAGGGTCAGGTTGTAGGCATTGACCCAAGGGCGTTTGATCAGTCCGCTGGCGACCATAATCCAGCCGAAAAACCCTTCGAGGCCAGCCAGCAGCACCACGATCAGTAGCCTGCGGCGCACAACAGGATTCAGCATGCCTTTCCACCAGAACCAGGCAAAAGGAAACACGAACACAAAAAACATAAGGCGCGCCCAAAGCCGGTGAAAGTATTCCCAGAAATAAATGAACTTGAACTCGCCCAGCGACATCCCCTTATTGATCTTGTGGTACTGCGGCGTTTGCTGGTACAGGGCAAACGCCTCTTCCCAGTCGGCTTGCGACAAAGGCGGTATGGTTCCGGTCACCACCTCCCAACGCGTGATACTCAATCCGCTCCCGGTCAGACGCGTGACCCCTCCGATCACAATTTGCAGGAATACCATGATAATCCCGGTGATGATCCAGATACGAACGGCGCGGGAAGATTGTTGAAGAGTTTCAGAAGACGACATAACGATAGCGTTTCGGCTTTATCCGAATTTTAAAACAAAAGTAGAACCGTTCCGTTGCTCGATTATCCTCATTCCTTAACCCTAATGGTTAATTTTATCAGGTTTAAATTTCAAACCCATCGCCATCATCAGGGCTGTTAGTTTGTTTATAACCGCATAACTCATTGAAGAACCTCCGTTTTCCTTTTGAGTTACCAACTTTTTCCACACAACGGACTCCAAAAATGGTTTGGTCGTCAGTTACTTGCAACGTTTTACACAACCTTGTGGGAAAATATTCGATTTCCGGGCCGTTTCGATTTAACACGGCTGTTAGCTGTGAAGAAGTGTGTGCAAAGGGGCTGTTTTTCCACGGCATTTTCAGGCAAAGGCTCCGATTGGGGGAAAATAGACAGGGTAGTGTTAGCCAATGTTAAGCCAGTATGAAGTTCTCCACAGGCGTTTCCTGAAATTGGAAAAAATTACGAGCCTGTAAATGAGAAACTTATGCAAAGCTTTAATTTTAGTGTGGATAAAGTTTTGAAACAAAAAATGTCTGTTGAACAGTGTGTCTAATGTCTTGATTTTGTGAATATTGACTTTTTGTTCCCAAATTTTTCCATAACCAGTTGCCCCCTGCACCAAATTTTCCTCCGAAAAATCACCCAACAAAAACGCTGACAACGCCACATTTCAACCACCATGTGCGGCCGCTATTCTTTCGTACCGACCAAAAAACAAATCGATACTCAACTCACCGACTTTGAACGACCGGCGGAGATGAAGATCAGTTTTAACATTGCCCCCACTCAACAGGGATACGTAGTGGCCGATGATGCTCCCCGGCTCCTGCAGGCCATGACCTGGGGGCTGGTGCCCCACTGGAGTCGCGATGGCGCCAACGGCGGCAAACTCATCAACGCCCGTGCAGAAGGCATTGAGGAAAAACCTTCTTTTCGCGATCCCATCCGACGCCGGCACTGCCTGGTGTGGGCCGACAGTTTTTATGAATGGCGAAAATTGCCGGGCGGCCGAAAAGTACCCTATCGCATCCTGCCGGCCGATGGCAGTTTGTTGTGCTTTGCCGGCATCTGGGACGAATGGCGGCAACCCGACGGGAAAAAACTGCGCAGTTTTTCCATCATCACCACGACGCCCAACCGCGAACTCGGCGGCCTGCACGATCGTATGCCGGTATTGCTGACCAATGAAGCCGAGCAACGGCGCTGGCTCTCCGAACAGTCGCTCGAAGCCACACTCGATATGCTGCATCCTCCCGCAGATGCTTACCTTCGCCTCTATCCGGTCTCCGACCGGGTCAATTCACCGGCGCACGACGGACCCGATTTGCACGAAGAAGTAGCGGATACGCCGACGCTGTTTTAGGTGGTCGGTCACCGACTACCAGCAACCCTCCCGGCTTTGAATCGAGAATTTCTGCTCAACATCCTTTTCCTCGTCTTTATCAACCTGCTGGTAAAGCCGTTTTTCATTTTCGGGATCGACCTGACGGTGCAGAACCGTGCGCCGGAAGGCGACTACGGCTTGTATTTCACCTTGTTCAATTTTACGTACCTGTTCCAGATCCTGAATGATTTCGGGGTCCAAAATTTCAATAACCGTCAGGTAAGTCAACACCCCCATCTGCTGGGCAAATATTTCCCGAATTTCCTGGCGATCAAGTTCTTGTTGAGTGTTTTGTATGTGGTGGTATCGGTTTTGGCGGCCATCCTTTCGCAATATGATTTCAGGGCGATCCGGCTGCTGTCGATTCTGCTGTTCAACCAGGTGTTGGTGCAAATCATCCTGTTCCTTCGCTCCAACGTTTCCGGTCTCGGGCATTACCGGGTTGACAGCATTCTGTCGTCGGTCGACAAGTTTTTGATGCTGATCACCTGCGGATTGTTGTTGTGGGCGCCGCCGTTCCAGCCGTTTTTTTCAGTAGAATTTTTTGCATTGGCGCAAACCGCGGCCCTGGTCCTGACAACCGGCATCGTTTTTCTCGTGCTGAAAAAACTGGCCGGTAATATCCGTTTGCGCCCTTCGTGGGCCGACAACTGGAGCATGGGCTGGCTCAACCTGGGTTTTTTGTTCAGGAAAAGTTTCCCGTACGCGCTTGTGATCCTGCTGATGACGGCCTATACCCGCCTCGACGCCGTGCTGCTCGAACGCCTCGAAGGCGCGCAACATGCCGACGTGTACGCGGGCGCTTACCGCCTGCTGGATGCAGCCAATATGTTCGGGTATTTGTTTGCGAGTTTGTTGTTGCCCATGTTTGCCCGGATGTTGAAACAAAAAGAAACTGTCCGGCCGCTGGTTTCGCTCAGTTTCAAACTGATTTGGGCCGGAAGCGTCACTTTGGCCGCGGCGATCTTTTTTGCCCGTCAGGATCTGGTGGAATTGATGATGCCGGAGCGGGCTTCTGCCTACCGCTGGGATACCCTGGGTATTTTGATCTGGGCTTTCGTGCCAGTGTGTACGACCTACATATTCAGCACCTTGCTGACTGCCGATGAGCGATTGATGGAGATGAACCGGTTTTTTGTGCTGGGTTTGCTGCTCGATGTTTTATTGAACTTGCTGTTGATTCCCACCTGGAAGGCGCATGGCGCGGCTATCGCTTCATTGAGCACGCAGGCATTTGTCGCCGCGGGCATGGTGTGGCTTTGTCGCCGCGATTTCGGGTTTCGGGCGAGTTGGCGGGGACTGGGGCAGGTGCTGGGGTTTGGTGTGCTGGTGGTAGTGGCCGACTGGTTGATTTTTGAAAAAACGGGGTGGCGATGGCCCGTGAAGTTTGGGGCAGCTCTGGGCACAGGTCTATTCAGTTGTT
>JADZFP010000253.1 GCA_020849825.1 Saprospiraceae bacterium | reverse complement strand
TGAAAAGAGTTCGTATTTCATCACTTTGTATTTTTATTGAGGGAATAGTGTGATAAAACGAAATGTAGTTGCCTCATGTTCCCGGAACCAAATCGTTTTTACCCATAAATTTCCCTTTAATGGGCCAGATATAACGTAATAGTCCCCAAAAATATCCTTCTTTTGAAAAACAGCTTCAAATCGTAATAAGTTTCGGATATCGCTTTCAAGATCACTCCAGTTTTCCAAGGTGTATCCCCCCCGGGCTAAAAAGGCTGACTTATCTCCATGATTGTTAAAAACAAGAAGATATTTCGTAATCTTTTCAAGGGGGATAATACTGTCAAACGGAATTTTCACAGGCCCATCAGGTTTTACGACTACCCTCACACATCAATCCGCGCATACTTCGCATTCGCCTCGATAAACGCCCGGCGCGGCGGCACCTCTTCGCCCATAAGCATGGAGAACATGCGGTCGGCTTCGGCGGCATCGTCGATGGTTGCTTGTTTGAGGATGCGGTTGGCGGGGTCCATGGTGGTTTCCCAGAGTTGTTCGGCGTTCATTTCGCCCAGACCCTTGTATCGTTGCACTTTAACGGAATCGTCGTCTTCGCGGCCGCCGGAGAATTCCAGCTGGGCTTCCTTGCGTTGTTTGTCGTTCCAGGCGTAGCGCTGGTTTTTGCCTTTTTTGACGAGGTAAAGCGGCGGCTGGGCGATGTAAATGTGTCCTTTTTCAATCAGCGTGCGCATGTAGCGGAAGAAGAAGGTCAGGATCAGGGTGGTGATGTGGGAGCCGTCGACGTCGGCGTCGCACATGATGACGATCTTGTGGTAGCGCAGTTTTTCGGTATTAAGCACGCGCTGGCCTTCGTCGTTTTCGGCGATGCTGACTCCCAGGGCGGTGAAGATGTTTTTGATCTCCTCGTTTTCGTAAATTTTGTGTTCGAGGGCTTTTTCTACGTTCAGGATTTTGCCGCGCAGGGGCAGGATGGCCTGGATGTGTCGGTCGCGGCCCTGTTTGGCCGTACCGCCTGCGGAGTCGCCCTCGACGAGGAAGATTTCCGATTCTTCGGGGTTGCGGCTGGCGCAGTCGGCGAGTTTGCCGGGCAGACCGCTGCCGGTGAGGGCGCCTTTGCGCTGCACCATTTCGCGGGCTTTGCGGGCGGCGTTGCGGGCTGTTGCGGCCAGCACCACTTTTTCGATGATGCGTTTGGAGAGGTTGGGGTTTTCTTCCAGAAACACTTTCAGGGCATCGCCGACGCAGCGGCTCACGATGCCGAGCACCTCGGAGTTGCCGAGTTCGCCTTTGGTCTGGCCTTTGAACTGGGGTTCGGGCACTTTGACCGACACCACGGCGGTGAGGCCTTCCATGAAGTCTTCACCCGACACGGCGAAGTTGAGTTTTTTGAAAAAGCCTTCGTCTTCGCCGTATTTTTTGAATTCGCGGGTGAGCGCACGGCGGAAGCCGGCCACGTGGGTGCCCCCGTCGCGTGTATTGATGTTGTTGACGAAGGAGACGACGTTTTCGGAGTAGGAAGTGTTGTAGGTCATGGCCACTTCCACATCGACGCCGTCTTCGAAAGCAGTGATGTGGATGGGTTTTTCGATGAGTTTGGTTTTGGCCTCATCGATCCAGATCACGAACTCCTGCAGACCGCCTTCGGAGTAGAAAAGTTCGGTTTTGAAGCCGTCGTCTTCTTTTACCCGTTCATCGACAAGTTTGAGATTCAGGCCTTTGTTCAAAAACGAGAGTTCGCGCAGTCGGTGTGCGAGGATGTCGAATTTGTATTCGTCGGTTTCGAAAATTTCCGGGTCGGGCAGGAAGGTGACGATGGTGCCGCGGTCGGTGGTGTCGCCGGTTTCGCGCACGTCGTAGAGCGGTTTGCCCTGTTTGTATTCCTGTTCGAACACCTTGCCTTCGCGGTGTACTTCGGCGCGCAGGTGTATGGAGAGCGCGTTGACGCAGGATACGCCCACGCCGTGCAGACCGCCGGAGACTTTATAGGTGTTTTTATCAAATTTACCCCCCGCGTGCAGTACGGTCATGACCACTTCGAGGGCCGATTTTTTCAGTTTGGGGTGCATGCCGGTGGGGATACCGCGGCCGTTGTCGCGCACCGTGATGCTGTTGTCGGGGTGGATGGTGACGGTGATGTGGGTACAGTGGCCGGCCAGGTGTTCGTCGATGGAGTTGTCGACGACCTCCCAGACGAGGTGGTGCAGACCTTTGATGTCGGTGCTGCCGATGTACATACCGGGGCGCTTGCGCACGGCCTCCAAGCCTTCGAGCGCCGTAATGCTGCTGGCGCCGTAATCGCCGCCCTGGGCGGCTTTCTTTTCGTTTTCCGCTGCGGGATTCAGTTCATCTTTCATAGGGGGGCAAAAGTACAAAAAATGCCCCGGTTGGCGAAGCAATTGGTAAAGTTTGCGGGCGGGGAAATGGCGGGGTAAACGGGAGAGAACGTAGCAGAAAAATGTTTCAATATTCCTGAATCAGGACTTCCGCCGGGATGTTTGATCAGTCTTATAATGTTCCCAAAACGGGAACAAATATTTTGAACAAACATTGACCAAACATCTGAACAACCCGGCCCCGTACCATTGCCCCGTCAAAAACCATCTTCCTTATGAAAAATTCCGCTCCTTCCGGACCGCCGCAAGCCGTTCAACCCCGCGCCGATTACGAGTTCCGCACCGTCTGGCGCATGAGCGGCGCCAGCTGCGAGGAGGTATACCGCATCCTCGAAGACGTAGAGCAACTCGCCGTGTGGTGGCCCTCGGTGTATCTCGATGTAACCGTGCGTGAAAAAGGCTTGCCCGGCGGCATCGGCAAGGTCGTCGACCTGTACACCAAGGGCTGGCTGCCCTACACCCTGCGCTGGTCGTTTCGCGTCACGGCCGTCGAATTTCCGCGCGGTTTTGCCCTGCAAGCCTCGGGCGACTTCGTGGGCACGGGCGTCTGGACCTTCGGGCAGGAAGGGGCCGACTGCATCGTCGCCTACGACTGGCGCATTTCCGCCGAAAAGCCGCTGCTGCGCCGTCTGAGCTGGTTGTTGCGCGGTATTTTTTCGGCCAATCACCACTGGGCCATGCGCAAAGGCTACGAAAGCCTGCAACTCGAACTGCGCCGCCGCCGGGGCGAAACGGGCGTGCCGGCCCCGCCGCAGGCGACCTGGCCGCACAGGTGACAGGATGTAGGGGACAGGAGTGTTGGACAGGATAGACAGGATGGACAGGATAATTTAATATGGCAACGTTGCGGAGCGCTTGTCCGTTCCGTGCATTTGACCGATCTTCGGGAAAAAAACAATGAAAACAACTATCCTCGTACGTCCGGCCGCCCGAGGCGGCAAATACCTCGGCGCCGATGCCGCTGATGGTGGCCAAAACAGCGCAATTGTCGTGCTGTGGGCCGAAAATCAAAAGATCGTAGCCTATGGCGCCACCAAGGCGCCGAATGATGAGAGCGCGGGCCCCGCTAATCTTTTGGTTCCAGTGTCGCGCACCCAGCCTTATGCAGCCGACAACAGTACGGTGGGTATCGAACTGAGCGTCGATATTGATTCCCCCACTGTTTACCGGCTTTTGGTGTACGGCCCGCTTTCGCACATCGATCAGGCTCGAACAGCCGAAGCCGAGATCACGGTGCTTCCTGGTATCGATATTGGTACGACGAGCGCGAATCCGGAAGGCCTGGTGCTGGAAATCCCCGGGCTTTGTATCAGCGGCGTGCAGGCTGAGTTGGATGGGGCAGAAATCACCTGTTCGGCCAAAGTGACCATGATGTGCGGTTGCCCCATTCGCGCCGCCGACAACTGGTATTGGCCCCAAAAAGACTTTACCGTTCAACT
>JADZFP010000252.1 GCA_020849825.1 Saprospiraceae bacterium | reverse complement strand
GAGGGGCAGGTCGAGCACGCGGGCCACGTCTTTGATCGACATTTTGGCGGCCATGGTGCCGTAAGTGACGATCTGGGCGACCTGGTTTTTGCCGTATTTCTCCACCACGTAGTCGATCACTTTTTGCCGGCCTTCGTCGTCGAAGTCGGTATCGATATCGGGCATCGATTTGCGGTCGGGGTTGAGGAAACGTTCGAACAGCAGGTTGTACTTGATCGGGTCGATATTGGTGATGCCGATGCAGTAGGCCACTGCCGAGCCGGCGGCCGAGCCGCGGCCGGGGCCGATGAACACGCCCAGGTCGCGGCCGGCTTTGATAAAGTCGGACACGATAAGGAAGTAGCCGGCGAAACCCATCGTCCGGATGGTGTTCAGTTCGAAATTGAGGCGTTCTTCGACCTCCGGCGTGATGGTGCGGTAGCGTTCGCGGGCGCCCTCGAAGGTGAGGTGGCGCAGATAGTCGTCCTGATTGGCAAACTCGGCGGGCACCTGGAAGTGCGGCAGGAGGATATCCTGTTTGAGTTTGAGGTGTTCCACCTTGTCCACGATTTCCATCGTGTTGTCGAGGGCCTGGGGCAGGTCGTGGAAGAGTTTGCCCATTTCCGCCTGGGTTTTGAAGTAGAACTGGTCGTTCCAGAAAGCGAAGCGGCCGCCTTTCATGGTGGCGCCTTCTTCCACGAATTCGCGAATGGCCGGCGTGCTTTGTTTTTCGCCGGTGTTGATGCAAAGCAGGATGTCGTGGGCGTTGGCGTCTTTCTGATCGAGGTAGTGGGAGTCGTTGGAGCAGATGACCTTGACGTTGTAGTCTTTGGCGAAGCGCAGGAGCACTTCGTTGACCTGGTCCTGCTCGGGCATGTTGTGGCGCTGGAGTTCGATGTAGTAGTCTTCGCCGAAGATGTTGTACCACCATTCGAATTCCTTGCGGGCGGCTTCTTCGCCGTGCCGCAGGATGGTTTGGGGCACCATGGCGCCGATGCAGCAGGTGGTGGCGATGAGGCCTTCATGGTACTGGAGAATGAGTTCTTTGTCGATGCGCGGGTATTTGCCGTAAAGGCCCTCCATGTAGCCCAGCGAGCAGAGTTTGACGAGGTTTTTGTAGCCTTCGGCGTTTTTGGCGAGGAAAAGCTGGTGGTAGCGTTTGTCGCGGTCTTCTTTGGTGAACGTGCGGCGGTGGCGGTCGGTCACTACGTAAAATTCGCAGCCCACAATCGGTTTGACGCCCTCGTGTTTGGCCGCTTCGGCGACAAACTGGAACACGCCGAACATATTCCCGTGATCGGTGATGGCGATACCTTTCATACCGTCGGCGGCCGCTTTTTTAAAGAGGCCGGGGATAGAGGCGGCGCCGTCGAGCAGGGAATACTGGGTATGGCAGTGGAGGTGGGCGAAATTGGGCATAACTGCGTGGAACGTGGGTGTGCGACAGGCAAATTTAAAACAAAACGTAGTAAATCACAGGCGCATCATCCGCTTTTTTACCAACGAGCTTTGGGCAGTGGACGGGTATTTTGGAGCAATAATGGCTTTATTCCGGAAAATCAGCGGGTTATACTCTTTTATCGCTCATGGGCGGAATCGAACATTAACAAAGTGCCTTGCCTTGAACCCAGCTTCACCCCAATACCTCCCAAACTACCTGCATCGCCGAACCGCGATACTTCGTCGATCGGGAAGCGGGTGCGTAAGCGGAAAGCCTATAAAAATTACCGGAGCCGGGATACAAATACTGTAAATCAGCCAGTAAAAACCCGGGCGCCCGAAGAAGCCCACGACGACGAAGAGGTAAGCGCAAGCTTGCCTCTTCCGGTTTTCAGGGCTGATCAAATTTGACCGCCCGATGTGTAACAAAGTCCGTTCGTAATTTTTTTGCTTCGGTGTTCAGAAGCAGACAAAGAACGCCTCTCTTCCCGCAAAATTTATTTCAAAAAACACCTACCCGATCAACTCCATAAGCGCCACATTTTCAATGTGGTGCGTATGCGGAAACATATCCACCGGCCGCATTTTCAGTACCCGGTATTTTTCCGCCAGCAGGGCAATATCGCGGGCCTGCGTGGCCGGGTTGCAGCTCACGTACACGATGCGCGGCGCGGCCAGGTCGAGCAGGAAGCGCACGGCTTTTTCGTGCATACCGGCGCGGGGCGGGTCGGTCACGACCACGTCGGGGCGGCCGTGGCGCTGGATGAACTCGGGGGAGAGTACGTTTTTGACGTCGCCGGCGTAAAAAATAGCGTTGTCGATGCCGTTCAGGGTGCGGTTTTCCTCGGCGTCGGCGATGGCTTCGGGGATTTCCTCGATGCCCACGACCTGCCGGCAGAGATGCGCCAGATACAGGGCGATGCTGCCCGTGCCGGTGTAGAGGTCGTACACGTTTTCGGAGCCGGTAAGGCCCGCGAACTCAGCCGCCACGTCGTACAAGGCTTTGCCCTGACGGCTGTTGGTCTGGAAAAACGACTTGGGCCCGATCTTGAAACGCAGCTCGCCGAGTTGTTCCTCGGCGTGGCCTTTACCCATGTAGGTAATCATCTCCTGGTCGAATACCGAGTCGTTCAGCTTGGTGTTGATGCAGTACACAACGGTGGTGATTTCCGCAGGGAAACGGGCGATCAGGGCGTCCAGAAAGGCTTTTATCGCTTCTGGACGGTCCTGGGCGAAACTGACCAGCACCATGAGTTCGCCGGTGGTGGTGAGGCGGAGCATCAGGTTGCGCAGGAATCCGGTATGGCGGCGCAGGTCGTAAAATTCGAGGCCCTGCTCCCGCGCGATCTCGCGGGCGGCATTGCGCACGGCATTCGATGGATCGGCCTGCAACCAGCATTTGCGGATGTCGATGATCTTGTCGAAATAGCCGGCTTTGTGGAAGCCCAGGCCTCCGAGATCTTCGTCCGGCGGGGCGCCTTCGGCTGTCATTTCTTCGGCAAACAGCCAGCGCCGGTTGGAAAAGCCGAATTCGAGTTTGTTGCGGTAAAAAGTGGTTTCCGGCGCGCCGAGAATGGGCAAAAATTCTCCGATCTCCACTTTGGCAATGCGCCGCATGGCGTCTTCGACGGTTTGCTGTTTGTGCATGAGCTGGTCTTCGTAGGCCAGGTATTGCCATTTGCAGCCGCCGCAGATTTTGAAATGTTCGCAAAAAGGCTCCACCCGACGGGGCGAGGGCGTCACGATCCGTTCAACCACGCCTTCGGCGAATTCCTTTTTCTTTTTTTGCACAAAAACATCCACCACGTCGCCGGGCACGGCGCCATCGACAAAAACAACCAGGCCGTCGGGCAGGCGACCAACGCCTTTGCCGCGGTCGGCGATACCGTGGATGGGAACTGCCGGGAGTACAATCTTCTTTTTTGCCATAATCGGGGCGCGAAGATAAGCCTCCGGGGGCAACATTTATTGTTAATCCTAACTTCACATTGGCTTAACGTGCTCTAAAACAGGCGGTTCTACCTTTGTACTGTTAAAACAACACGCCCCGTTACATGAAGTTTTCCCCGCGTCGGTCTCCTGCCATCGTCCATTCGTTTTTCGGTCGCTCATATCTGTTGCTTCGGCATTTTCCCTTCCCGGTTCCCGGTCAGGTCCCGAATGGCATTTTACGCTCGGCGCGGGCTTTCGACTCCTCCTTCTTTTTGCCCGATACCTGCCAATCAACCGCATTGCACGATCTTTTGAACGCATAATCCGAACTGCCATGAAACGCGAACTCGATATCGTTGTCCTTTCCGACATTCACCTGGGCACTTACGGCTGCCATGCCCGCGAATTGAACAACTACCTGAAAAGCATCCAGCCGCGCACGCTGGTGCTCAACGGGGATATCTTCGACATCTGGTATTTCAAAAAGCATTATTTCCCGAAAGAACACCTCGAAGTCGTGCGCCGCATCCTGAAAATGGCCGTCAACGGCACCAAGGTGTACTACCTCACCGGCAACCACGACGATCTGCTGCGCAAATTCGGCGAGTTGTCGTTCGGCTTGATTCACCTGCGCAACAAACTGGTTTTCCAGATCGACGGCCGCACGCACTGGGCATTTCACGGCGACGTATTCGACGCCAGCATTCAGCGCGCCCGCTGGCTGGCCAAGCTCGGCGGCGAAGGCTACGACTTGCTCATCCGCATCAACCGCGCCATCAACGGCCTGCGGCGGATGTTCGGTTTTGCCCCGGTGTCGTTTGCCGCACGAGTGAAAAAAGGCGTCAAAGGGGCCGTCAAATACATCTCCGATTTTGAAGATACCGCGATCGAACTGGCCGCCGAAAAAGGCTACGATTGCGTCATGTGCGGCCATATCCACCGCCCGCAAATGCGCGACGTGGTAGCCAAAAACGGCCAAACCGTGACCTACCTCAACAGCGGCGACTGGGTGGAGCACCTCACCGCCCTGGAATTTTCCAACGGCGCCTGGTCGCTCTACAAATACGACGAAACCGAATTCGACGTGCTCAACCCGCGGCTCCAGGTCAATGCCCGCGAACCCAAAGTCATCACGCTGCGCCGTGAAGAAGTATTGCCCGAACTGAATGGCCTCGCTGCTTTCGAGGCTTTGTAAAATAAACCGTCTTCGGGCGGTCGACCGGAGTGGACAGGTTAGGAAAATTGCGCTCCGGTTTATTTGACTTCATACAAGTTTGTTCATAAGATTTGAGTTTCTGAAAGCCGGGCGCAAGGCCCGGCTTTTTGCTTTTTTGGCGAATAAATAATCGGTTCGGCGTATCAGAATATCGCGGCAAACGTTCTGAAACTTCCCTTCAAATGCGAACTTCGCCCTTTGTAAAATTGACAAAAAGCCGTGCCAGATCCCCTTATAGAAACGCCTGCCGCCCCTTCGGAAAAAGAAAAGGAGAAAGTACTCAAATCATTCCGGGCCTCCCGGATCATGATACCCGTGTTGTTGGGCCTGGCCGTTGCCGTCTGGTTTTTCCTCCGTGAATTTGACCCGGATCAGTTCAAAGCCATTCAGTGGTCCTCCCATGCGTTTTTCTGGATCGGCATGGCGGTGCTGCTGCTGGTAATCCGGCACTTGTTTTATGCCTTCCGCCTGCGCTCGATCACGGCCGGCGCGCTCAGCTGGCGAAAATGTATCGAACTGATCGTGATTTGGGAATTCAGTGCGGCGCTTACGCCCACCAGCAAAGGCGGCCCAATTGTGATGTTGTTTGTGCTCACTCAGGAAAAACTGAGCGCCGGCCGCACCGCCGCCGCCGTGTTTTACACCATGGTGTGCGACGCCGGTTTTTTTATCCTCTCCATGCCGGTGTTGCTGGCAATTTACGGTCCGCCGATGTTGTTTCCCGGTACCCAGACGCTGCGCGACGGCGGGGATACCGGCGCAGCAGCCGTAGCGTTCTTTGCCACCTACGCCGCCATGCTGGTGTACTGGATCATCATGGTGTTTTTGTTGCTGGTAAAACCGCACTATGCCGAACGCGCCCTTGGCTGGCTGGCCCGACGGCGCATGCTGCGGCGCTGGGCGCCCAAAATCCAGCGCCTGGGCGACGAGTTTGCCCATGCTGCCGACGAGATCAAGGCGCAGCGCTGGCAATACCACCTGAAAGTGATTACGGGCACCATCGGGGCCTGGACGAGCAAATTCCTTATGATCAATTGCCTCCTGATCGCGATCGTGCCTTCCACGCCGTTCGATGGCCATACGCAGGCATTCATCTATGCCCGCATGGTGGCGATGTTTATTATCATGACATTTAGCCCCACGCCCGGCGGCGCCGGTATCGCCGAACTGATGATGACGCACTATATCTCCGATTATGCGCCGGAGAGCATCGCATTCGTGGTTGCCATGCTGTGGCGCGGACTGGCCTATTACGGCTACCTGCTGCTCGGCGGCATCGTGACGCCGGCCTGGATCGCCGCCAGAGTGCGACAAAAAAACGCCGCCTGACCCCAACCTGCTTATGGAACTTTACCTGCTCTGTTTCTTCGCCTTTCTGGCCGGCTTTATCGACAGTATCGTGGGCGGCGGGGGACTGGTGCAGATTCCGGCGTTTTTTGTGCTGTATCCGCAATTGTCCGTGCCCAACGTCATCAGCACCAACCGCCTGGCTTCGGCCGTCGGTACAGGCGTGGCAGCGATCAATTATGCGCGCAATATTGCCATTCCCTGGCGCACGGTGCTTTTTGCCGCCGCCGGGGCCATCCCGATGTCGTACCTGGGCGCCACGGTGCAAAGTCTCCTGCCCTCCGAAGTGCTCAAACCGATCATCCTCATCCTGATTGTCGGCATTGCGGTTTACACTTATCGAAAAAAGGATTTCGGGCAATCCGACCTGCTACGCATACAACCGGAACAGGTGAAATGGGTAGCGCTGGGCATCGGCGCAACATTGGGGTTTTACAACGGTTTTGTGGGACCCGGCACCGGCAGTCTGCTGGTATTCGGCTTTGTCAGCGGCATCGGGTACAGTTTCCTGCGCGCCTCTGCCGTTTCAAAAGTGGTCAATGTGATCGCCGACGTGTCGTCGCTGGTCTTTTTTTTAATCAACAAACACGTCTTGTTCTACCTCGCCATCCCGATGATGATCTGCAATGTCGCCGGCTCCTATACGGGTAGCCGGATGGCCGTACTGCGCGGAAATGCGTTTGTGCGAAAGGTCTTTCTGGTGGTTGTAGGCGGCATTGTGATCCGTTTTGCCTGGGATGTGTTTCAATTATGAGGATTTGAGGATGCGAGGGGTGATACCTGGAATTGATGAATTTTTGATTTTATAAAAAAACTGACGATGCGCAAATTTTCCGCCGACTGGGTTTATCCCGTTTCCTCCCCTCCCCTGCCCCGGGCGGTGGTGGTGACCGACGAGCAGGGCAAAATCCTGACCATCGAACCCCGCGAAAGCCACGACCCGTCCAGCGTCGATATTCGTCCGGGTATACTCTGCCCCGGTTTTGTCAATACGCACTGTCACCTCGAACTGTCGCACATGAAAGGCAAGGTCGACACGGGCACCGGACTGATTCCGTTCATCACGGGCGTCGTCACGCAGCGCAATGCCGCGGCAGAGCTCATTCAGGATGCCATCGAGCGGGCCGAGGCGGAAATGCTCGCCGGCGGGATCGTGGCGGTTGGCGATATTTCCAACGTACCCGACACTTTTGCGGTGAAAAGCCGGGGGCGCCTGCGCTGGTACACCTTTGTCGAACTGTTCGATTTTTTGCAGGAGGAAGGCGCGGAAAAAACCTTCCGCGACGGCCTCGCCGTTTACGAACAACTCGATCTCGCGCCCGGCAGCGCCAAAACCCTGGTTCCGCACGCGCCGTACAGCGTGAGCCGCCGCTTGTTTGATAAAATCAACGCTTTCAATCCCGACAGCGGCGCGACCATCAGCATCCACAATCAGGAGACGCCGCCGGAAAACGAACTTTTCCTGCACGGCACAGGCGGCTTCCGCGATTTCTACGGCCGGTTCGGTATTTCGCTCGATCAGTTCGAAGCGCCGGGCCAAACTTCCATCCACTACGCCCTGGCCCATCTGAACCCGGCCAACCGCACGCTTTTTGTGCACAACACCCTCACCATGGCCGACGACCTGGCCGCCGCGCAGGCATGGAGCCCGCGTACCTACTGGGCTTCCTGCCCCAACGCCAACCTGTATATCGAAAACCGCCTGCCCAATTACCGGACCTTTCTCGATGCCGGTGCGCGCGTCACACTCGGCACCGACAGCCTGACCTCCAACTGGCAACTCTCCATTCTGGAAGAAATGAAAAGCATAGCCCGCTTCCAAAGCTACGTGCCCTTCAACACCCTGCTGCGCTGGGCCACGCTCAACGGCGCGGAGGCTTTGGGCTTCGACGACACGCTGGGCAGCCTGGAAGCAGGAAAAACACCGGGACTGCTGTGGTTGAGCGGGCTGGAAAACGGTGCGCCGGGGCAATCGACGCGGGTGGAGCGGCTGATTTGATCTCAGTTGATCCAGGGGCCATCAAAAGTCCAGATGCCTTCAAGGTTTGAATCTTTTAAAGAGCCGTTCCAAATCCCGCTTTGAGTGGACAACACGATAGACGTAAATGTCATATCCTGTGAATTCATAGAAAATTTCATAAGCGCCTTTTCTAATGACCCGATAATTACCATGTTCCGCCAAAAGAGGCTCAATCGGATAGCGCTCCGGATGTTCCTGCAAGGTTTCAACAGCCTCAAAGAGACTGGCGATGACTCTTTGTGCCACTTTGGAGGAGGCTTTTTGAGTAATATATTTACGAATTTCACGTAAATCCCGCCCTGCATGGATGGAGAACGCCACATCATAAGGGGGAGGAGTTTTCATTCAGACAACAGTTCTTTCTTTAAGTCGCTTAATGCAATTTTTTTTCCTTCTTTGACCTCTCTGTTGGCCTCCAGAATGCTTTCCACCAATTCAGTCTCAGTAATCGGAGTGCCATCCGCTTCATAATGTAAAACTCCCGCTGCTGGTTTATCTATCGATTTACGCAACAGGACAAGTATACTTTGCATCAATTCCATGTCGTCTGTTTGCTCCAGTAGTGCGACAATGGAGTGCCTAAGTTCAACGGTGCTCATATCTAATAATTTTAGGCAAAAATAATGCGATTTTTTGGGTAATTAAACAACAAGCGGGCTGACGGTATTCTCCGCCAGCCCGCTTTTTAAATTTATACCCAGCTTTCTTAACGCGCG
>JADZFP010000251.1 GCA_020849825.1 Saprospiraceae bacterium | reverse complement strand
CTTTTACGGAGATATACCTTCTACGGCCATGAGTCCCAGCAGCCTTGCGCCTGTCGGGGGAAATCAACCGCACGGCAATATTATGCCTTATCTCTGTATCAACTTTATCATCTCCCTTTACGGGATATTTCCTAGTCCAAATTAAAACTCCTTGACTAAATGGATCCTTTTGTAGCAGAAATCCGCATAGTAGGCTTCAATTTTGCGCCCAAGGGCTGGGCACAATGCAACGGCCAAATTTTGCCAATCAGCCAAAATACCGCCCTTTTTTCGCTCCTGGGAACTACCTATGGCGGCGACGGTAAAAGCACATTTGCATTGCCCGATTTGCAGGGCTGTGTGCCCATGCAGCCGGGGCAAGGGCCCGGGCTGTCTTATCGCGATCTCGGTGAAAGCGGAGGATCGGAAAGCGTCACGCTGGTGACCGCCGAAATGCCGATGCACAACCACGGGATGATGGCGGCCAATTTCCCCGGCGACGTGAACAACCCGACCGGAAATGCGCTGGCGCGTTCGACCGAAGGCTCGATTTACAGTACGAGCACTGCACCGGCCGCGACGCTGGCGTTTAACGCCCTGGCGCAAACAGGCATGAGTTCGGCGCACAACAATATGCAGCCGTACCTGACCCTGATGTTTGTTATCGCCATGCAGGGTGTTTTCCCGCCGCGTAACTAATCCCGGACTGGTTGAATAAACACTATGACGCCGACTCCCAGAATATCACCCGAGGCCTTGCGCTACCGGCCCATAGAACCGGCAGACGAAGCTTTGCTTTATTCCATATATGCCAGCACCAGGGCCGAAGAAATGGCCCTGGTGCAGCATGTCTGGTCGCAGGAACAAATCAATGCCTTCCTGAACCAGCAGTTTCAGGCACAACACCAATATTACCAGCAACTATTCCCCAACAGGGATTTCCGGATCATCCTGTACGATGAAGTGCCGGCCGGCCGGTTATACCTCGATGAACGGCCCGACGATATCCGTATCGTCGATATTACCCTTTTGCCCGATTTTCGCAACCGGGGCCTGGGGGAGTACATCCTGCGCAGTATCCTTGAAAAAGCCGCCAGCGCTGGTAAAACCGTCAGCATCCATGTCGAGCGCATGAACCCTGCGCGACATCTCTACGACCGGCTTGGTTTCCGCATGATCGATGACAGCAACCAGGTGTATTTGCTGATGGAGTGGAAATCTTAGGCAAAACTTTAATTTTTCCGTATTCCCGTTTTTTGCAGCCTCATTTTTACATTTGCATGGCCTGAAATAATCCATTCGCATTTGCTGGTTTGCGCCAGTTTTCCCAAGCGTGGTCCTTAGTCTCCCATGAAAAGAAGAATTTTCCTCCAAACCGGCGCTTTTGGCCTGATTGGTTTAGGTGTGCCGTCGGTAGTTTCTGCCGCTGTTTCCAATTCCCCGTTCGCCGGTGTTTCCAACTGGTTTCACCATTGGGTCACGATAACAGGCGCTCAAAGGCGCTCTGTCGCGGGCGTACCGTCCGAAGCGCTGCGACAAACGATTGAAAATATCAATGCTTTATGGGTTAGGCAGGACTTTGATCCCCGTGATTCCAGTTTGTTTTTTTGCAATTCCGGGCCGGCGACCCGCTGTTTTTATCCGCTGGTGCTGCGCCGTGCCGCGGCCGGCCTGACCGATTTTCTGACGCCGGTTTTGGAAGGATGCCCGGACGGCTCCTGGCGCACGCTCGTCGTTTTGTCCGGCTATCAGCTGGAAGCATTGGCGCGCGCTTCTATTGCGCTGGCCAAACAAACGGAAGAATTACCCCTGACTGATCTTTTAATGCCTGCCGGACCTGTTGACATGCGTGACGGCTCGATACCCACCCGACGTGGAAAGATTTTTATCGAAACGCAACTGCAAAAGGGCGAAGCATTTACGCAGGTGCAGGTGCAGGAAAACGGACAGGTGGTTTTTTCGGAAAAATTTGTTTCGGCGCATTGCCTGAGCCATACGCCGAACGCCGTTGCGGTGCTGTAATTTCTGGTTTTGTTCATCTCAAATTCATCAACCATGCCGACACCTTTCCTCGGAGAAATAAAAATCATGAGTTTCGGCTTTGCACCCCAGGGCTGGGCAAAATGCGATGGCTCACTCCTGCCGATCAACAGCAACCAGGCTCTTTTTTCGCTGATGGGCACTACCTATGGCGGTAACGGGCAAACCAATTTTGCCTTGCCCGACCTGCGCGGCCGCACGCCCATTCACCGTGGCAACTTTTTTACGCAGGGGCAAGCGGGCGGCCAGACGGCGCATACGCTGATCATTAGCGAGATACCAACCCATACGCATACCGTCAATGCCAAATCGCCATCCGACAGTTCGGGCAATACCAATCTGCCCGGCGGTAATTATTTGTCCAACAGCGCTCCGGCCGAGATATACCACACCGGCTCCGGCAATCCGCCGTTGCTGACTACTATTGCCGGAACTGTAACCAATGTCGGGGGCAGCCAGCCGCACAACAACTGGCAACCCTCCCTGGCGCTGAATTTCTGTGTTGCGCTGGTTGGCTTATTTCCCAGCCAGAATTGAAAAGCATTTAAAATCAAGCGATATGTCACAACCTTACGTTGGCGAAATCCGGATGTTTGCAGGCAACTTTGCCCCGGCGGGCTGGATGTTTTGCGAAGGGCAACTGCTGCCCATTTCCGAATATGAAACACTTTTTGTGTTGATCGGTACCACTTACGGCGGCGACGGCGAATCGACGTTCGCCTTGCCCGACCTGCGGGGGCGTGTACCGGTGCACCAGTCGAGCAGCACCCCTTTGGCATCCGTGTTCGGTACGGAGACGGAGACGCTAATCACTCCCCAGATCCCCGCGCATTCGCATGCATTTCTGGTGTACGACGCTACCGCCAACTCGCCCAATCCGGGCAACAACCAGCTCGGTTTGTCTACGCAGGCGGAGTTGTTTTACGGCGACAACCCCGGCATCATGATGAATGCAGGGGCGATATCGCCGGTGGGCGGCAGTCAGCCGCACGAAAACATGATGCCTTTCCTGTGCGTCAGTTTTATCATTTCCATGTTCGGTATTTTCCCGACCCAAAACTGAAATAAACCATGGCAGATCCTTTTGTTGCGGAAATCCGCATTGTCTCCTTCAATTTCGCTCCGGTGGGTTGGGCTTTTTGCGATGGCCAAATTTTGCCGCTTTCTCAAAATACCGCCCTGTTTTCTCTTGTGGGCACCATTTACGGCGGCAATGGCTTGAATACGTTCGCCTTGCCCAATCTCCAGGACCGCGCCCCTATGCACCATGGGCAGGGACCGGGTTTGAGCCTGCGCGACATCGGCGAGGAAGGTGGAGTCGAGTCGGTTACACTGCTCGAATCGGAAATACCGGCGCATTCGCACAACATGATGGCGGCCAATTTTCCTTCCGACAGCAACAATCCGGCCGGAAATGCCCTGTCACGCTCTACCAACGTTGCTGCCTACAGCGCAAGCGGGCCGACCGTCCCAATGAAAGGCACAACGCTCTCGCCCACCGGCGGCAGCTTTCCGCACAACAACATGCAACCCTACCTTACCCTTAATTTTATCATTGCACTACAGGGAATCTTTCCTCCCCGTCAATAACCCTTCCCATGCTCGACCAATTGCAAGCTGCTGATTTCTCCCCCTTGATCCACCAAACCCTGACGCTTCGCTTCAGCGAAGAGGTCAGCCTGCCTGCCGAACTCATGGAAGTGCGGGAGGTGAACAGTTTTACCCCGTTGGATCGCAAACCCTTTGCAATTGTCGTACGTACAGATCAAAAAACGCATTATTACAACCAGACGATAGCGGTGCTGGAACACCCTGAAAAGGGCGATCTGCCGCTGTTTTTCGTCCCCGTCGGCTTCGACGGCCAGGGCATGCTGTACGAGGCTGTATTTGCCTGATTAATTTATTGACTTCGGCGAAAATCATGGACGACCGGGCCGAATTGAAACATTTGACCGAAGTGTTGACCGGCCCGGAAAGCTCAGCCGGTCAGTGGTTTGCCGCTGGCGCCACACTCTACGAACTTTTCCTTCAGCGCTCCGGCCTTAATGAAAAAGAAGCGGGACTCCGACGCGACGTTCAAATGCCGTCAGGCAAAGCTTTGGGACCGATTTGGGCGGCTTTTTGCCTCAAAGACGCCATTCGCACCCGTATTTTCCTAACCAGTATTCTGAATGCCATCGAAGCAGCCCGGCAGCGATTTCCCGGTGGGCCGGTTCACGTGTTATACGCCGGTTGCGGCCCTTTCGCCACGCTGATGTTGCCGCTGGTTCCTTTTTTGAAAAAAAACAGCGCCGTATTCACATTGCTCGATGTGTGGCCCGAGAATGTCCAGTCTGTAAAAACGCTGATCGACGCCTTTCAGGCAGGGCCTTTTGTTCGGGAAATCGCGGTGGCCGATGCCGTTCAATACCGGATTGATCCGGACCGGCCGGTGCATGTTCTTGTAATGGAGCTCTTGCAGGCCGGGCTGACTAACGAAGCCCAGGTGGCTGCTCTGGCCAATCTGGCGCCCCAGTTGCGCCCCGGCGCTATCGTCGTGCCCGAGCGAATCAGCGTAAATGCAGGTTTGCTACACCCCGGAAAGGATATGCGCCGTATGACCGATCCCGAGGGGGCGGTGCAGGATGTATTTCACTTGCTCGAACCCGGTTTTACGCTGACAGCCGAGTCTGCCGACTGGCTGGCGTTTACGCAGGGTGAAGAACGTGTCGTTCGGTTGCCGGCCGACCGTGATCCGGCGTACAACCGCCTTTGTTTGTTTACCAGGCTGCAGGTGTATGGAAATGAAAGGATTGAAACCTGGGAATCGGCGCTGACGCAACCATTGCCGCTACTAAAACTGGAAGAGCCGCCGCAGGCAGCCGGTATTGCATTGCGCTACGAGTGCGGCGTAACGCCGGGCTTTCGGTTCAGGCTGCTTTGAGCCGCGCCATGCGGGAGCCCTGCAATTTGCCTTCGGCATAGGCACGGTCGATCACGAGCGTGCGGGGTTCTTTTTGATCAACGGAAGGGGCTTCAAACATGGCGTCGGTCAGAATAGCCTCGCAAAGAGAGCGAAGGCCGCGGGCGCCGAGTTTGTATTCGAGCGCTTTTTCAGCGATATAGTCCACAGCTTCCGGCTGAATTTCGAGCCGGATATCTTCCATGGCGAAGAGCTTTTCGTACTGCCGCACCAGGGCATTGCGCGGTTGGGTCAGGATTAGGCGCAGGGTGGGCAGGTCGAGCGGATCGAGGTGAGCGATCACCGGGAGGCGCCCCACGAGCTCGGGGATGAGGCCGTAGTGTTTGACGTCCTGGTGGTTGACGTACTGCAGCAGGTTGTCGCGTTCGATACGTTCCTGTTGGGCGTCTTTGTTGTAGCCGATTACCTGGGTATTGAGGCGTCGGGCGATGATTTTGTCAATACCTTCGAAAGCGCCGCCGCAGATGAAAAGAATATTGGTCGTATTGACTTTCAGCAATTTCTGCTCCGGGTGTTTGCGGCCGCCCTGGGGTGGCACGAGCACTTCGGCGCCTTCGAGCATTTTGAGCAGGCCTTGTTGCACGCCTTCGCCGGATACGTCGCGGGTGATGGAGGGGTTGTCCTGCTTGCGGGCAATTTTATCGATCTCGTCGATGTACACGATACCGCGTTCGGCTGCCTCCACGTCGTAGTCGCACACCTGGAGCAGTCGGGCGAGCATACTCTCCACATCTTCGCCGACATAGCCGGCTTCGGTGAATACCGTGGCGTCTACGATGGTGAAAGGTACGTTGAGCAGTTTGGCAATGGATTTAGCCAGCAGGGTTTTGCCCGTGCCGGTCTGGCCGACAAACAGTACGTTGGATTTTTCGATTTCAACCTCGTTATGGTCCGGCGATTTGGCTTTCTGGCCGTAGAGCAAGCGTTTGTAGTGGTTGTAAACGGCAACGGAAAGCACT
>JADZFP010000250.1 GCA_020849825.1 Saprospiraceae bacterium | reverse complement strand
TGGCTCTGGATGCTGCACGTGATGGACTACGAAAGCCGCGACCACATCGGCAATTGGCTGTTGCGGGTATTTTCAGTGCTGGGGCTGTTGACCATTTGTTCGGGTTTTGCGTTGTTTATGGTTACTTCACCAACACTACGCAAAATGTTTTAAACAGCATTTTAATCTAATAACATGAAAATTAGACTCTTACTCTACTTCTTTTTCGGGCACATTGTCAGTATTTCCGCCCAAACGCTCACCGGCACCGTCACCGACTCCAACGGCGCACCCGTGGCCAATGCCCGCGTGACCATTTTTCTCAATGACACTTCCATGTTCCGGGAGGCTCGCACCGATGCCAACGGGGGCTATCTTTTTGAAAATCTCGACCCGTATTATTTCTTTTTCAACGTGGCCGCACGCGGCTTCGAACTTTTCCAAAACGCCACGACGGGCATCGTCGGCACGGTCATACATGATGCGCAATTAGAACCCGAAACGCAGCCCGGCCAGTGGACGACCATCATGAATTCGCCCGAACCGCTCGGCGGCACCGACCTCGGCGTTCTGCTGCCCGACGGCAGTATTTATTACTGTCACAATACCAAAGACCCTTTCGTGTTCGACCCCGCGCTCGACGATACGCTTGCCATTCCGGGCGATATGCAGGTGCAGGGTTGCGCTGCCTCCAAACTGCTTTGGAACAACAAGGTCATCATGGCGGGCGGCACGGACCAGGAAATTTACGGACCCGGTACGCGGAAAATCAAACAGTTCGGCCTCGCCACGCAAACCTGGCAGTCTCTGCCGCTCATGCTCGACTACCGCTGGTATCCCGCCATGACCCAACTCGCCGACGGGCGACTGCTCATCGTAGGCGGAGGCGGGCTGAACAACCCTGTCCGGGTAAACACGTCCGAACTCTACGACCCCATCGCCGGCACGACCGAATGGGCCGACACGGTGGCGATCGGCATGGAGCAATCGCCCATCCTGACGCTTTATAGCGGCAAAGCCTTGATGACTTTCCGCCCGCCGCAACTGTTCGACCCGGTCACTGAGCAATGGGATTTGGCCGCCGATTTTGTGCAAGGCAACCGGATGCCCAACGGCGACCACGTGGACCATGAACTGGTGCATTTGCCGGAAGGCGATGTGATTGCCATTGGCTTCAAACCCTTTCCGGCGGGCAGCGGCGGCAATCTCGTGGAGCGTTACGACCCCATCGCCGACACATGGACTTTGGGAGCCGATTTCGCCCCGCTCCGTTCGCGCTCCGAAACGGTGCTGACTCCCGACCGCCGTATCCTCGTGCTCGCCGGGGCCAAAGAAGACCCCGCCAACCCCGCGCCCGTGAACCAATGGGGTTATATGGATCTGACCGACCAATACGATCCAAACGCCGACGCCTGGCGGCGGCTCGCGCCAATGCCCCGTAAACGCGAGTACCACGCGCTGGCGATTCTCGTGCCCGATGGTCGCATTATAGTGGTCGGCGGCGAAGGCGCGCCCGGCAACGAGCCTCCTTTGAGCGTCATCGACGCTTACGAGCCGCCGTACCTGTTCCGGGGCGTACGCCCGCAAATTCTGAACCTGGAAAAAACCGATTATCAACGCGGCGAGACGATACATTTCAATGTGGCGCGCACCAATGCGCCCACTTCGGTGGTTTTGCAAAGTACGCAGGCCATCACCCACATGATGAACTGCGGGGAAAATCGTTTTCTCGATTTGAATTTTTCGGTTGAAAACCAAGCCGTTAGCGTCGAAATTCCCGACGATTCCCTGAAAGCCCTGCCGGGCTGGTATTTGCTTTGGGCGATGGTGGACGACATTCCATCTGTGGCGAAAATCGTGCGGATTCTGCCGGGGAAAGCAGCGGTTTCGGTCAAAAACCCGGCATTTGAACCGGCGCTTTTCGTGTTTCCCAACCCTGCGAGCCGGGAGATATTCTTGCAAACGACCTTTTCAGGTGATGAACGCATCCGCTCGGTTTCGATGGCGGACGTGTCGGGCCGAATCGTCGGCTTTTGGTCGGGCGGCCTCGCGCCGGATGCCGACGGGCGCCTGCGGCTGGCTTTGCCCGACTGCCCGACAGGGATTTATTTTTTGAAAATGGAAACGGGGCGAAGGGTGATGAGCAGGAAGGTGGTTTTGCAGAACTGAAAACGGATGCGATTGTTTTTGTAGGATATGACGATTTACATCAAAAACATGGTCTGCCCACGCTGCATCCGCTCGATAGAGCGCCTGTTGGCAGATCAGGACTTGCCTGTAAAAAATGTGGAATTAGGCGAGGTGGAGTTGTTCGCTCCGCCCGATGCCGGGCAATTGGCCGCACTGCGGCAAAATCTCGAAGCGGAGGGCTTCGAATTGCTTGACGACCGCAACAGCCGCCTCGTGGAACAGGTGAAAAACCTGATTGTCGGCGAGATACACCACGCGGCGGGCAAAAAAACGGAAACCATGAATTTTTCCGATTTTCTGGCACGCGAAACGGGTCATGAGTACTCTCAACTGAGCAAACTTTTTTCGGCAGTAGAGGGCGTGACGATTGAAAAATACCTCATCGCACAGCGCATCGAGCGGGTAAAAGAATTGCTGGTGTACGGAGAGCAGACGCTGAGCGAAATCGCCTGGCAGACGGGGTACAGCAGCACGCAGCATCTCAGCAAGCAGTTCCGGCAAGTGACCGGCATGACCCCCTCACAGTTCAAGGCAGAGCGTCCGTTGCATGGCCGAAAGGCACTGGACGCGGTGTGAACCCAAAATCATGCACAACTCTCCCCAAATTGTATAACGCGGGCGGCCCCGGGCGCCGCCAACTTTGTGGCATCAAAATCTGATATTTGCGATGTCACTCCCTACCCTTCTCTCCCCCGTAAAAAACAGCGCCGCAACCGCCAAGGTCAATTTGCCGGTGCTCGGCATGAGCTGCGCGGCTTGCGCGGTCAGCGTCGAGTCCGTTTTGCAACATACGCCAGGCGTAAAAGCGGCGACGGTCAATTTCGCGGCGCAAACGGTAAACGTCGAATACGACGGCCAAACCGTCACGCCGCTGGATATGCAAAAAGCCGTGCAGTCGGTCGGATACGACTTGATTGTAGCAGCGGAAAACGCTTTCGAGCAACAAAGCGAGGCTCAACAACTCCATGTCGAACAATTGCGGCGGCGCACCATCGGCGCGATGCTGCTCGCGGCCCCGACCGCCATCATCGGTATGTTCTTTATGGATATGCCCTACGCCAACTGGATCATGTTCGGCCTCTCGCTGCCGGTGTTGGTCTTTTTCGGCAAGGATTTTTTCCGCAACGCTTTCCTGCAAGCCCGGCGCGGACGCGCCAACATGGACACGCTGGTAGCATTGAGCACCGGCGTGGCCTTCATTTTCAGCACTTTCAACACGATTTATCCTGAATACTGGCATCAGCGAGGTTTGCACCCGCACGTCTATTTCGAGGCGGCAATGGTCATCATCGCTTTCATTTTGCTTGGAAAATATTTGGAAGAACGCGCCAAGGGGCAAACCTCTTCGGCCATCAAAAAACTTATGGGCTTACAGCCGAAAACCGTCCAGGTTGTGCGGGCGGGGCAGGAGTTGACCCTTCCGGTCGGCGAGGTGCAAATCGGCGACATCGTGCTGGTGCGGCCCGGCGGAAAAATCGCGGTGGACGGTGTTCTGACCGAGGGTAATTCTTTCGTGGATGAAAGTATGCTGAACGGCGAGCCGCTGCCGGTCGAAAAGCGGGCAACGGACCCCGTTTTTGCCGGTACGCTGAATCAGAAAGGCAGTTTCCAGTTTCGGGCGGAGAAAGTGGGCAGCCAGACTTTGCTGGCGCAAATTATCCAAACGGTGCAGGAAGCGCAGGGTAGCAAAGCCCCCGTACAGCGACTGGTGGATAAAATCGCGGGCATTTTCGTGCCGGTGGTCATGGGCATTGCGCTGTTGAGTTTTGCCGTCTGGCTGATTTTCGGCGGCGAAAATGCCTTCACGCACGCGCTGCTGGCATTGGTGACGGTGTTGGTGATTGCCTGCCCTTGCGCTCTGGGGCTTGCCACGCCAACAGCGATCACAGTCGGCGTAGGCAAAGGCGCGGAAAACCACATACTTATCAAGGATGCGGAAAGTTTGGAGACGGCACACCGGGTCAACGCCGTCGTGCTGGACAAAACCGGCACCATCACCCAGGGTAAACCCGCCGTGACGGATTGGCATTGGTTCCAAGCCGAGCCGCTCTACAAAAGGTTGCTGCTTTCGATGGAAAGCCGTTCGGAGCACCCGCTGGCCGAAGCCGTCGTCCGCAGGTTGGAAGAGGAAGGCGTGTTGGGGCGGCCTCGCTTGGAGCAATTCGCCAGCATCACCGGGCAGGGCGTGGAGGCGATGTACGAAGGTCGGCGCTATTTTGTCGGCAATGAAAAAATGATGAAAAACCGGGGCGTCATAATACCTGCGTCGGTCGAACAAACCGCAGCAGAATGGCAAGAGGCCGCCCATACGGTCGTCTATTTTGCCGGAACCGAAGAAGGAGTACTCGCGGCACTGGCTATTGCCGACCCGATAAAACCGAGTTCGCACGAGGCCGTCGCGCAGCTCCACCGCCAAGGCATTGAAGTGTTTATGCTCACCGGCGACAACCCGCAAACCGCCGCCTCCATTGCCCGGCAAGTAGGCATTACAAGTTTTCAGGCCGAGGTGATGCCGGGCGACAAGGCAGAATTTGTCCAAAAACTGCAAGCCGAAGGAAAAACGGTGGCGATGGTCGGTGACGGCATCAACGACGCCCCGGCCCTGGCGCAAGCCGACGTGGGCGTGGCCATGGGCAAGGGCACGGACATTGCGATGGAAGTCGCGGCCATTACGCTGATGCGTTCCGATTTGACGGCTTTGCCCAAAATGTTCCGCTTGTCGCGCAAAACGGTCAGCACCATTCACCAGAACCTGTTTTGGGCATTTATTTACAATCTCATCGGTATTCCGATTGCAGCCGGCGTTTTGTACCCAGCCTTCGGTTTCCTGCTCAACCCGATGCTGGCGGGTATCGCCATGGCGCTGAGTTCGGTGTCGGTGGTGACCAATAGCCTTCGACTGAAACAATTAAAACTTTGACCATTCAACATAAAATTCATTGCCATGAAAGAATTGAAATTTAAGACCAATATCAAGTGCTTAGGCTGCGTCGCCAAAGTCACGCCGCATATCCAAAGTGCAGAAGGTGTGGAATTCTGGGAAGTGGACATCACCACGCCCGACAAAATCCTGACCGTGAAAGGCGATGTTTCTGCGGAAGAAGTGGCGGCCGTGGTAGCCGAGGCGGGATTTCAGGCACAGGAGGTGGTGGGCGCGGTATAGGCTCAGCCCATCAAGTGTTCAAATCAGGGCATCCCCCGTGTTGTGTGCGCACAGCATGGGGGATTTTATTTTTTATAAATTTTTTTCAGGCTCGTGCAGCTTTTCTTTTTCAACGCCCGCACTTCTTCTTTTAGAAAATTGAACGCATTAGACACAAATCCGCCGAGCACCGACATGGTATTGGCCGCCGCTTGCTGTGCAGGCGAGCGGGGCGCTCAGCGTGTGTTGTGGGAGCGGTACAGCAGAAGGATGTTCGGTGTGTGTCTGCGATTTGCCGATTCGCCAACGGAAGCGGAGGATCTGTTGCAAGAAGGCTTCGTGCAGGTGTTTCAAAACATCTGCAAATACCGGGGTGAGGGCAGTTTGGAAGGTTGGATACGGCGAATCATGGTGCGCACAGCGCTGGAACAATTGCAAAAACAGCGACAGCTGCCCGAAACGCTGAATCTGGACGTACTGGAAGGCTTAGAATTTGAAAGCATAGATGAATCGAACACGGAATTGCCCGAACGATTGCTGCTTATGCTCCATCAAATGCCTCCCGGTTTCCGCACCGTGCTCAATTTGTACGTCCTGGAAGACCACAGCCATGAAGAAATCGCCCGCGAATTGGGCATCACTGTAAGCACTTCAAAATCCCAGCTCATTCGGGCAAAAACCTATCTGCGAAAGTTATTGAACAAAACATTGATGTTGATATGACAAACCGCTCTGCTCACTTTGATGAAATAGAACGCCTGCTCCGCGAAGCGCTCGGCGACTATGCGCCACCCACCCCGGAACGGGTGTGGAAGCGCGTCGAGGCACGGTTGCCCAAGCGTCGCCGCCCTTTGATTGGGTGGTGGCTGGCGGGCGTGGGATTGGCGGTTTTGCTTGGCGGGTTGGCTATGCGGAAAATGCAGGGGAACAAACCTTCCGTCGCCGCGCCACAAGCAGCTGCGCCGGTTGAGGGCAGCTGCGTGAACGCCTTTGAAAATACAGTGGCGAATGTCGCCCTCTTGCCCGGCGGCGATGTTCCTATCCGTCAAATACCGACAGACGATGCGCTGCCAATGCGGAAACGCAGCGTGCTGAAAAAAGAGGCAGCACCGACAAGCCCTGAGCAGGTGTTTCAGGTGATTGCCCCGATAAACGCTGTGGTTGCCGACTCGGAACAAGTTATGGCCGATTCTTTCGACACATCGGATGTCATCGTTTTGTCTCCATTGCCTACGCTGCCACCACCACAATTGGCAATTGCGCAAAGGATAGAGCCTCTTTCATCTTTGACAGTTGAAACACCACGCCGTGCCCGTTCGAACCAATGGTCAGTCGGGTTGCACATAGCCCCGGTGTGGCAGTGGCAGAAATTAGCCGGCATGAATCAGACCGGGCACATTCCGGTTGCCGAACACACACAAAACCCGGCCACGGGCCTGCAATCGGGCATTTCAATAGCTTATCAACTGAATCCGCGCTGGCGTGTAGAAACTGGTCTTTGGCAACAGACTACCACCCACATCTATTCCGATATCGCCACATTGCGCCTTATGGACGGCATCAACCTCAACCCGAATGCCACAGGCGCGAGACAATACGAATTCCGGTACGCGCTTCCTTCAAATGGGGGGATTCCCACAGAGGTGGTTTTGCTCATGGAAGAGGTGGACCCCACTTCGCACATACCCAACGACGAGCCCTTTGTCGTGACCATGCAAACCAGACTCCGCAGTACTGAATGGCTCGTACCGCTCAGTGTGCAGAGGCTTTTGGGATATGGTCGCTGGAAAAGCACCTTGCGCGGTGGCGCAATGTTGGGCTTCTCAGGTCGCGCGAATGCACAAGTGGAGCAATTCTCCAAAGCGCATACGGGCTTGTATTTCCCGGACGGGCACATACCGGTGGTGA
>JADZFP010000249.1 GCA_020849825.1 Saprospiraceae bacterium | reverse complement strand
GAGAAAGAGAGCAGGAATAACCCTTTTTTCAAATCCTCGCATCCTCAAATCCTCACAAAATCACATATGTATCGCCCGATTACCCGTTGCCGCCAGCGCCGCTTCCTTGAAGGCTTCTGCGTAGGTCGGGTGGGCGTGGCTCATGCGGGCGGCGTCTTCGGCCGAGGCGCGGAATTCCATGAGGGCGACGGCTTCGGCGATCAGATCGGCAGCGCGGGCGCCGACGAGGTGAACGCCCAGTATTTCGTCCGTTTCGGCGTGAGCCAGTACTTTGGCCATACCGTCGATATCCATACTGGCCCGTGAGCGGCCGAGTGCGCGGAACGGGAATTTGCCGGATTTGTAGGGCGTGCCGGCTTCCTTGAGTTGTTCTTCCGTGTAGCCCACCGAGGCGACTTCCGGCCAGGTGTACACGACGCCGGGAATCAGGTTGTAGTGTATATGCGGCTTTTGGCCGACGATGGTTTCTGCGACAAACACGCCTTCTTCTTCCGCTTTGTGGGCGAGCATGGCGCCCCGGACCACATCGCCGATGGCGTAAATGCCGGGCACGCTGGTTTCCAGATGTTCGTTGACCGGAATACGGCCTTTTTCATCGAGGGCGATGCCGATATTTTCCAGGCCCAGGTTGTCGGTATAGGGCCGGCGGCCGATGGCCACCAGGCAATAGTCGACATCGAGGTTGAGCACTTTCGATTCGTCGTCGCGGCTTTGAGCGGTGACTTTTACGCCGTTTTTACCGGGTTTGACGGCCGTGACGGCATGGCGCAGATGGAACTGAAAACCCAGGCTTTTGAGCGATTTCTGCAGTTCGCGGCTGCAATCGGCATCCATGGTGGGCAATATCAGGTCGAGGTATTCAACCACAGTGACCTGGGTACCCAGGCGGGCATACACGCTGCCGAGTTCGAGGCCGATCACGCCGCCCCCGATCACCAGCATGGATCCGGGTACCTTGTCGAGGTTGAGCGCTTCGGTGCTGGTGATGACGCGTTTTTTGTCGTAGTTGAAATTGGCCGGCACAATAGGTTTGGAGCCAGTGGCAATGATGGTTCGGTCGGTTTCCAGATCGATCGTCGTGCCGTCGGCCTGGGCGACGCGCACCATATTGGCACTGACAAAAGAGCCGTGGCCGTGAAACACTTCGATCTTGTTCTTTTTCATCAGGAACTCGACGCCCTTGTTGTTTTCGAGCACGACGCCGTTTTTGCGCTGCACCATTTGCGGCCAGTTGACCGACAGACCGGTGACGTCGATGCCGTGGGTTTTAAAACGTTCGTGGGCGACGTGGTAATGTTCGGTAGAGTCGAGCAGTGCTTTGGACGGGATGCAGCCCACGTTGAGGCAGGTGCCGCCCAGGTTGGGGTAACGTTCGATGATAGCGGTGCGCAGGCCGAGTTGGGCGCAGCGTATAGCGGCAACATAGCCGCCGGGGCCCGAGCCGATGACGATGACGTCGTATTTCATATATCGGTGTGTTGATTAGTCTTTTTTGTTGGGACCTTTTCCTTTGAACCGGCGTTTGTCGCGGCGGCGGTTATCGCGGTTTTTCTCTCCGCCCTGGTCGGGTTGTTGCGGCGGCCGTTCGTCGGGGGGGCGCTGTTGTTGCGGGCGCTGCTCCGGAGGGCGGTTGTCGCCTTTGTTTTCCGGTGGTCGCTGCTGGCGCTGATCGGGCGGGCGGTTGTCGCCTTTATTTTGCTGCTGGCGCGGCTCATTAGGGCGTTGTTCGGTTTTTTCCGTCGGTTGTTGCTGGCGCTGTTCGGGTGGTCGGTTGCCGGGCTTGCCTTGTTGGGGGCGTTGGGGCGGGCGTTGTTCGTTGCCGGGACGGTTCGATTGCTGTCCGCCGCCGCGTTGGCCTCTCTGGTGCTGGCGTTGTGGCGCGCCGCCCGTACCGGACTGGCGGTCTTCTTTCTCTACTGCAGCCGCGACGCTTTGGCCGGCGCGGGCGTTTTTCTTTTTCTTCTTCTTCTTTTTGCGTTTTTCGATGGGCAACTGGATCACATTGTCCACGTTTTCAAAATCGGGCTCCTCATCTTCTACTTCATCGGGCGGCGGCGCCATGGCCAGGATATCTTCGAGGCTGCCGGGCATCTCGCCGCGTTTGATCATGTCGAGCGCATCCCACACCTGATCGACGTGCAGAATAAACAGTTTGCCCCGGTTTTCGGCATAAGTGTAATACATCAGCCTTTTGAATACGTCGGTTTTGATCAAAATGGCCAATCCGGCTGCCGTGCGCATTTTTTCGGCGCGGTCGGGGAAGTCTTCGAGTGCGTCGATGTAGGTATCCAGTTCGTAGTTGAGGCAGCATTTGAGGCGGCCGCACATACCGGAGAGTTTGGTCTGGTTGATGGCGAGGTTTTGGTAGCGGGCAGCGGCAGTATTTACGCTTTTGAATTCGGCCAGCCAGGTAGAGCAGCACAGTTCGCGGCCGCAATTGCCCAATCCGCCGATCCGCGCCGATTCTTGTCGGGCGCCGATCTGACGCATTTCGATTTTGACTTTAAACTCGCGGGCGTAGTGCCGGATCAGTTCGCGAAAGTCCACGCGACCATCAGCAGTGTAGTAAAAAGTACATTTCCGGCCGTCGCCCTGAAACTCGACGTCGCCGACTTTCATATTCAGGTCGAGGGTGCGGGCAATGGCCCGGGCGCGGATCATGACTTCTTTTTCCTGCTGACGCACTTCGTCGAGGCGTTCGAGGTCGCGTTCGTGGGCTTTGCGCACCACTTGCTGGAGGCGGGCGTCGGAACGTACGCGCTTGCGCTTCATTTGCAGGCGCACCAATTCGCCGGAAAGTGAAATTTTACCCACGTCGAAACCGCCGGTAGCCGATTCGACGACTACCCAGTCGCCGGTAATGGTACGGGTAAAAGGAGGGTTTTTAAAAAACTCCTTACGCGAGCCGTTTTTGAAGCTCACTTCCACGATATCGAAGGGGCGGGCGTCCGTGATGCCCGCGGCGGTAATCCAATCGTAGGTATTATGCCGGTTGCAGCCGCCCGATGCGCAGCCGCCGTTGGAGCGGCAGCCGGAAACAGCGTCTTTACCGGTTGAACAGGAACAGCCTATGCAGCCCATATATATGACGATCAGTAATTGGAGAAATTGTTTTTGCGACACAAAGGTCACAAATCCGCCGTCTTTGTGGGTAGATGTTTCAAATTTTTCCCGGCCAGCCGGACAAAGAATGTTAATTGGTAAAGATCAGCCCGCACCCGATCAGCAGCCAAACGGCGGCCGTACGCAAAAAGTACCGGCCAATATCGGGGCGAAACAAACGCAATACACCGCCGATAAGCAGGTTGGGCAGGGCCATGGCCAGAAAAATGGCGCCGTATTCGGCGCTGTCAAGTTTGCCGTCATTAAACTGGAGTGCAACGAAATAAGCGCCGATGCCTACGAATATATTGAGCGCCAAAATGCCGCCGATGCGGCTCAGAAACTGTGTTGAATTGCTCATACCGATTTCATGATTCTGTTGATGCGAATCGCGGTATCCAGGACAAGGATTTTGGGGTTTGCGTTGCGCTCGATGAAATATATATTATCATTGAACAGCTCGGTGAGCAGCATCAGTTTGTCGAGATTGAGCACTTTGGCCATATTTTGGGCCGATTCGAGTTCTTCCTGAGGCAAGCGGAGCGGAGAAAGGCTGCCGGCGATCAGCGCCATTAATTCCCGGAAAAAATGCAGCCCGTACTGCAAAAACTGTTTCTGGTTTTCGCGACCCAGGCGGGCAAACTCGTCGGCCCAACGCAGCAGCTCCGGGCCGTGCCCTCGCCAGCATTTGCGCAGCCAGTCGAGCAACAGACGGGCGTCGTCGTTGGCCGGATGGTCGGCCAGGGCCAGGGCTTGCCCGAAGTCGCCGTCGGCCAGCAACACAATCTGCCGGGCCCGGGCAGCATCGACGCCGCGCCACTGACTCAAACCCGCGGTTATGTCTTCGTCGGAAAGCGTGTCGGTTTTGATCATCTGACAACGGCTGAGAATGGTATTCAGGATAAGATCCTGATTCTCGGCCACCAGCAGGAAGATCGTTTGCTCCGGCGGTTCTTCGATCAGTTTGAGCAGCCGGTTGCCTTCTTTGCCCAGGTATTCGGGCAGCCACATCAGCAGGATTTTATACCGCCCTTCAAAAGCTTTCAAACTGAGTTTTTTGAGAATGGCGTTGCATTCCTCTTTGTTGATATTTCCCTGCTTGTTTTCCGCTCCGAGCCGCTGCAGCCAGGTATTGGCGTCGAGGTACGGATTCTCAACCAGGGCCGCGCGCCATTGTTTGATAAAGTCGGTGCTGACAGCGTTGGTTCCGATGGTCGGATAGGAAAAATGGATGTCGGGGTGGACAAACTGCGCCGCTTTCCGGCAGGCCGGGCATTCGCCGCAGGAGTCGCCCTCGGCCGGGCGCTCGCATTCCAGCAATTGCGCAAAAGCCAGCGCCAGCGCCAGATTGCCGCTTCCGGTAGCCCCTAAAAACAACAAGGCGTGCGGCACCCGCCCGCCCGCGTGCAATTGCGCCAGCAAATTTTTAGTTCGGGCCTGACCAATGATAGAGGAGAAGTGCATGTGGGGAGCAAAGATAGAAACGATATGATTGATTCGATTGGTTCGATTGACTCGATTGACTCGATTGATTCGATTGGTTCGATTGATTCGATTGGAATACCAGTAAACTTTTGTGGGGAATAAACCTTTTGGATTATTCTTAGTTATTTCGGCACTACAAACCATTACGGTCAAAATCGAACCAATCGAACCAATCGAAACAATCGAAACAATTGAATCAATCGTGAAGACAGCCGTTATCCGCCGCGCACATTTTAATGCAGCCCACAGGTTGAACAACCCGTCGTGGACGGAAGAGAAGAACCGGGCGGTATTC
>JADZFP010000248.1 GCA_020849825.1 Saprospiraceae bacterium | reverse complement strand
GTTTGAGCAAGTTGGATGATTGATGAGCGACACGGGTTTTGGGTGCCGGAAATCAACGTCTTCTTCAGATTATTTTTCCCAGTCGAGCGCGCCTTTACGCAATACATAGACGAAGCCAATCAGAAAGATGGCCACGAACAGCAGTACGGCTAAAAAGCCTTCGACACCCATGGCGCGGAAATTGACGGCATAGGGGTAGAAAAAAATCACCTCCACGTCGAAAAGGACGAAGAGGATGGCGGTCATGAAATACTTGATGGAAACAGGGATGCGGGCATTGCCCTGGCTTTCGATCCCGCACTCGAAGTTTTCGTTTTTCTTGGCCCCTTTTCGGCGCGGACCAAGCATGGGAACAACGATGAGCACCAAGGCGACAAAACCAAGCGCTACGAGCGATTGCAGTACAATGGGCAGATAACCGGATGGCTCCATGAGTCGATATTGATTTTGGTTAAAACGGCTGCAAGCGCTTCTTGGTTGAATAATTCGCAAAAAATCCCCCGCAAACCGCGGCTTTTCAAGCGCGGCAAAGGTATTTAAATTCGCCTCAAACTTGGACGAATTAAAAATTGTATCTTGAACACTTAGTCTGACGGATTCCTTTTTTAGAATCATTCCAATGCATAATGCAAATCATCGTCCGGGTTTCTTGAAAAATTTGAACATTTGCCCGAACTACTACCACAACTTACAATTATGATGTCTCGCGACGTATTCACCGGCCTGGGTATGGCTTTGCTTCTGGGCCTTTTCGTTTGGTTTCTCCGGTCACCACAACCCGCTCCGGCTGCCTTGCCCGAAATAGTCGAGGTCGATTTTCTGGCTACTTACGGCACTCCTTTGCTCGACGGCAACAGTGATGACGCCGTTTGGCAGAACGGTGAATGGCTGCCGCTCGATCAGGTTTGGTTGGGCAATCCGCCGGCGTCCGGTGATTTTTCGGGTCGCTATAAGATCGCCTGGGACGAAAACAATCTCTATTTGCTTGCGGAAATAACCGACGACACGCTCATTGATATTCATCCCGACGGCCTCGACCGGTACTGGGATGACGACTGCCTCGAAATTTTTCTCGATGAAGACGCTTCCGGCGGCAATCATCAGTTCAATTACAACGCTTTTGCCTACCACATTGCCCTCGACGGGAAGGTAGTCGATATTGCTCCCGACAGCTCCTATCAATATTACAACGATCACTGCATTACCCGCCGGGCTACCGCCGGCAATCGCAGCACCTGGGAAGTGGCTTTGAAGGTATTTGATGGAAACCGCTACGTCGATGGCGGAGAAAATATCCCCAAAATGCTCAAATCGGGTAAAATCATGGGCTTTGCCCTGGCTTACTGCGACAATGATCACTCGCCTGAAAGGGAAAATTTCGTGGGCAACGTTGTTGTAGAAGGCGCCGACAAAAACCGGGGTTGGATCGATGCCGGTATTTTTGGCAAACTGGGCTTGCAATAGGTCTCAAACCCGGCTAATTTTGTCCGGTTATGATGAATGTAGAACAACTCCGAAAACTGTGCCTTTCGTTCTCCGGCGTAACGGAAGACGTCAAATGGGGCAACGACCTGTGCTTTTTAGTGGGAGGCAAGATGTTTTGTGCAACCTCTGCTGATGCCGATCAGGGCGCTTCTTTTAAAGCCAGCGAAGAAGAGTACCATGAATTGATACAACGCGAGGGCATAGTGCCAGCGCCGTATCTTGCACGGGCGAAGTGGGTGTACGTACTCGATTTTTCCCGGCTTAGCCCACAGGAATGGTACCGTCTGGTGCTGAAATCCTACGAACTGGTCAAAAGCAAACTGCCTAAAAAGACCCGGGAACAACTTTAATTAACCCTGAAATTCAGACACCTCATTTCCCCAGACAGCGGCATTCCGTAAGTTTGCCGCCTAAAACTGACTCACCTTACATGACCCTCCTTGACGGTAAACTGCTCTCCGAAAACATCAAATCCGAAATTGCTGCCGAAGTTGATCTCATCCGTGCCCGCGGCGGCAAAATTCCACACCTCGCCGCCGTGCTCGTCGGTGAAAATCCAGCCAGCGAAGTCTACGTCAGCAACAAAATCAAAAGTTGCGAACAGGTCGGCTTTAAAAGCACGCTGATTCGCCGGCCGGCCGACCTCAGCCAGGAGGAGTTGCTCGCCATCGTGCAGCAACTCAACAACGACCCCGACGTCGATGGATTTATTGTTCAACTCCCCTTGCCCAAGCACATCGAAGAGGAGAAGATCACCCTGGCTATCGATCACCGAAAGGACGTCGACGGCTTCCATCCGGTCAATTTTGGCCGCATGGCGCAGGGCATGCCCGCTTTCCTGCCGGCCACGCCATTCGGCATTCTCGAAATCCTTCGCCGCTACAATATTGATACGGCAGGCAAACACTGCGTGGTCGTCGGGCGGTCCAATATCGTCGGTACGCCGATCAGCATTTTACTTTCGAGGAAGGGTTATCCGGGCGATTGTACGGTTACGCTGACGCATTCCCGAACGGTCGATCTGCCCGGAGAGGTCGCCAAAGCAGACATTGTAGTCGCTGCAATTGGTATCCCCGAATTTGTAAAAGGCGAATGGATCAAGGAAGGCGCGGTTGTTGTCGATGTTGGTATCAACCGTATTGCCGATCCCAGTAGAAAATCGGGCTCGCGCATCGTCGGCGACGTCGATTTTCCTGCGGCCGCACCGCGTTGCAGTTACATTACCCCCGTACCGGGCGGCGTAGGCGCAATGACCGTTACCGCATTGATGCTCAATACATTGAAGGCGGCGAAGGGCGAAATTTATCCGAGATAATCCGGTCGGAATACCGCTTTCCGTTTTAGCAACTTATCACTGAAACATTAAATTCTGAAAACAACATGGCTCGACTGACTTCTTTTTCCAGACTGCTGATTGCGCTGGCGCTTGTAGCCGGCGTGTACTTTGCCGTCCGGACGTTTTTACCCAATCTGACAAAATCTGGCAGCGACAATTCTACAAACACCGAGCAGCCTCAGAGCGCGACAAAAGCGGAGGAAACTGCTCCTGTGACGTCGACGGCTCCACCTTCCAGCAATACCTTCAATTCAAATTTCAATTTTACCGCCCCTCTGCCGGTAAATGGAAGATTGAAAGGCGTGGTGGAATTGGGCGCAACGGGCTTCAACTCTTTTATTATCCGCATCGATGCCCAGAAAAACTGGAAACTCGAAAATTCCGAATTCGGCGCCAGTCTGGTGCATGAAAACATGGCTACCGACGAAGACGTTCGCCAGGGACTGAAACGCTACATTGCCAAAATGCTCGACTTCGGCGTACAAGGCAAGGATATTCACTTCGTGGTCAGCTCCGGCGCCGCCAAGGCAGAAGTAACGGAAAAGATTATTCGTGTGCTTCGCACGATGAATTACTTCGTCAATATCGTAACGCCGCAGCAAGAAGCCCAATACGCTTACCGTGCCGCCATCGGTTCCGGTTTCGAAGGCCGCGCTTTTGTGGTCGATATCGGCTCTGGCAATACCAAAATCGCCTACAAACAAGGTGCCTGGATCACCGGAATCGAATGCCCCGGCGCCAAATACTACCAGAACGGCATGAACGATGCCCAGGTGTATCAGGAGGTAAAAGGCAAGGCCAATCAGGTGCCCGCCAGCCTCCGTCAGACCTGTTTCATCATCGGCGGCGTTCCGTTCGAACTGGCCGATCAGGTACGGAAAGACAAAAAAGAGCGCTACACGCCGCTGATGTCGCCGGGCGCTTACCAGGCCAAAGGTGAAAAACAAAAGGCCGGGCTCAATATTTACAAGGCCATCGCCGATGCTACCGGCTGCCAGCAGTTTGTATTCGACTGGGATGCCAACTTTACGATCGGCTTCCTGTTGGGGCTTTAGGCACATTTGAGTTTCAGTGCCGCTTATAACCCGGTGGTTGAAATGTAAATATGCGCTAAAACATACGTTTGGCAACCATACCATTCAGGCCATGATTTCGGAGAAATCCCGCGTTTGAAGTCAGGTTTTGCCCCCGTTTTTTCAGGACTTCGGAGAAGTCCTGCATTTGTAAACAAGTGCGACTTCTCCGAAGTCGTTGTGGTGGAATTACCAATTCTTCTACAAATGCAGGATTTCACCGAAATCCACGTTCTCTCCTTACCGCTGCATCTCCTTCTCTACCAATTGTTTGTACTGCCTCCCGATTGGGATGTGCACGGCGCCCAGTTCCAGCCCTTCGGCCGACCAGGCTGTAATTTTCTCTTTTGACACGATAAATGAGCGATGAACCCTGAAAAAACGATCGGGCGGCAAATGTTCTTCAAAATAAGTGATGCTTTGCTTGGTCGTGATTTTGCCCTTTTCGGTGACGAAACGCACGTAATCTTTCATGCTTTCGAGGTAAACGATTTCATCGAGCAGAATTTTGACCTGTTTGCGATCTGCCCTGACAAACAGAAAGG
>JADZFP010000247.1 GCA_020849825.1 Saprospiraceae bacterium | reverse complement strand
TGATCATCGGTCTGCTGACCAAAGGGCATATACTGCTCGAGGGCATGCCCGGACTGGCCAAAACCCTGGCGATCAAAACCATGGCGCAGGCCGTGGAGGCGCGGTTCAGTCGTATCCAGTTTACCCCCGACCTGCTGCCGGCCGACGTGATCGGCACGATGATATACAACCCGGCGGAATCGAAGTTTTTTGTGCGAAAAGGGCCCATTTTCGCCAATTTTGTACTCGCCGACGAGATCAACCGCGCGCCGGCCAAGGTGCAAAGCGCCCTGCTCGAAGCCATGCAGGAACGCCAGGTGACCATCGGCAGCGAAACGTTTTATCTGGAAGAACCTTTCCTGGTGCTCGCCACCCAGAACCCCATCGAACAGGAAGGCACCTACCCCCTGCCCGAAGCGCAGATGGACCGCTTTCTGCTCAAGGTGAAAATCGGTTACCCGACCAAAGCCGAAGAACGCGACATCGTGCGCCGCAACCTCAGCGACGAACAGGTGACCGTGCGGCCGGTTGTGTCTCCCGCTGCCCTCCTGCGCGCCCGCGACGTGCTGCAGCAGGTCTATATGGATGAAAAAATCGAGCAATACCTGCTCGATCTGGTTTTCGCCACCCGCACGCCGGCCGATTACGGCCTGCGCGAACTGGCGCCCCTGATCCGATACGGCGCTTCCCCACGCGCCAGCATCGCCCTGGCCCAGGCCGCCCGGGCTCTGGCGTTTTTGCGCCGCCGCGGCTACGTCATACCCGAAGACGTGCGCACGATCGCACCTGACGTGCTGCGCCACCGCATCGGACTGAGTTACGAAGCAGAGGCGGAAAACGTCGATACCGAAGAGATCATCGCACGGGTACTCGCCAAAGTGGAAGTGCCCTGATGATCCGCCTGCCTGCCCACCCCGAAACCCGCCCAACCTGCTCCCTGACTATGCACAAACGCTACTTGTTTCTCCCAGCCCTCGCTCTGTTCGCCGCCGGCCTGTGCCTGCCCGGGCTCGCCTTGGCGCAGCAACCGGCGTCCAAACCGGCCACCAAACCCGCTGCCGGTCAGCCACCCGCCGCCAAACCCGCTCCTGCCAAACCCGCTCCTGCTACCCCGGCCACACCTACTCCCGGCGCCGCCTTGCCGCCCAACGTGAGCGATACGGCCATCGCACGGCTGTTTGAAAAACCCTCCGATATCAAATGGGTGCGGTATTTCAGCGGCCGGCTCGACGATGTTAGCGGCGTCACGATTTCCCTGGGTTCCGACGGCGCCAAATGCCGGGGCTACCTTTCCTATGCGCAAAGCCGGGCGCGCTTCCGGCTCGACGGCGCCGTGAGCAACGATAAAATTCAACTCTCCGAATACGACACCCGTAACCAACGCACCGGCCTGATCACCGGCAAACTCAACGGCAAACGCATCGAAGCCGACTGGCTCAGCCGCGACAGCAGCCTGGGCCTGAACCTCCAAGCCGAAGAAGTCGCCGTAGGCCAGGTGCTTGCCGCCGGTCATTGCGGCGACAACAAATGGGCCAACCGCTACATCGGTCGTTACAATAACGCACGAGCCGATTTCGTCCTGTCGAGACTCCACAACGGCGCCCTGTACGGCTACCTTTGGATCGAATCCGACGGCAAAACCTACCCGCTGCGCGGCAACATCGACGACGACGGCAATTACGAGATCAATGCCCGCCAGCCGGGCGGCGAAATCCCGGCTGCCATTATCAAAGGCTCGCTGAAAGTGCCGCAGACGACCGACATGCAATGGGTGGGCAGCGGCGAACGGCGCAGCCTCAAATTCACCCTGCGCGACAACCTTCTGATCGGTTGCTACGAATCGGCCGATTACACCACCAGCTACGATGCCCTTTACCCCCGTACCCGCTGCGATGCCTGCAATGCCGCGCTCGATAAAAAAGTACAGGACTGGGTGACGCGTTGCAAAAGCGCATTTGCCGCCCAAAAACGCGACGCAACGCCGCCCAACCGCAACGCACTGCGCGCCAGCGCCTGGGCCGACGTGGTGTTCTGGACCGACGACCTGTTCTGCGGTTACCTCATTTTTACCAATTCCTGGGACGAGCGCACCGAAGGCCTTTCGTTCAACTTCAACCTCAAAACCGGCAAGGAAATCCTGCTCGAAGACCTGTTTATCAAATCCTTCAATTTCAAAAAATGGATGGACGACTATTCGCGCAAGGAGTCGCCCAAAATGGCCAAATTCGCCGCCGACCCGCAATTTCGCGAGTGGCTGGCCAAAGACGGCTTCCCGTTGTTTGCCATCCGTCGCGAAGGACTGGAAATGAGCACCTTGTTTCATCCGGTGTACGGCCAGCAGCGATTGCTGGTGCCTTACACTGTGTTGAAACCCTATATGCGCAAAGACAATCCGCTGGCAGAATTCGTCCGCTAAACAAGCGCCATGGATACCGTCGAACTGATCAAAAAAGTAAGAAAGGTCGAAATCAAGACCCGCGGCATGAGCCGTCACCTTTTTACCGGGGGCTACCACAGCGCCTTCAAAGGGCGGGGCATGTCGTTCAGCGAAGTGCGGCAGTATCAGTACGGCGACGACGTGCGCAATATCGACTGGAACG
>JADZFP010000246.1 GCA_020849825.1 Saprospiraceae bacterium | reverse complement strand
TGAGGCCTAAACCAGAATCCACCCCACCCCCAACCCCTCCCCCGCCGGGGAGGGGAGCCGATCCGAGCTCATAGCCGCTCCCCTCCCCGGAGGGGGAGGGGTTGGGGGTGGGGTTTATCGAGGGGTTGGAAACAGACAAATTGGTAACAAGCCTCTCGCCTCCCCCCCCCAGCACCCTCCTCCTCACCCCCGTCTCCGCAGCTGCCCACTCGAACAACCCGCGATACATGGCGACAAACCCGGAATCCATCAGGTCGGGTTCGAGGTGCCAGAGACTGCCGGTGTCGAAAGGGCGGAGATTGAATTGTTGGTAGCGCAGGGCAACCGTTACCTGATCGCGGGTAATCTCCGTGATCGTACATTTAATCACCTGATGATCGAGAACGGTATCGGCAGTGGTTTCGGCAGGATAGAGCACGGCTATGTCGCCGATGCGGAAATTGGCCAGCGGATTGGTCTCGGCAGTTTTGTTGAAGACCAGATAGGGATCGGGCTGATCGGCGCAATTGACGGCGATTTCAAGATGGCTCAGGATGCTGAATGACTGCTGTTTTTCCGAAAAAGTACTGCGCCACACAGCGGCCTGACCGCCGGGGACCTCGGGGTCGGCCTGACCGACTTTGGAGAGCCAATGTTCGCGGGCGATAAAGCCGGCATAGGCATTGAAATATTTTTTTTCAACCGGATCAAGGGCATTGTAAGCGGCTTCAAAGCGGGCAAAATCGCGCTCCAAAAAGCCTTTTCCTGCCATTTTCGAAGCCCGCAGTCGTTCGAATAACGGTAATTCCAGATCGCCCGGCCGGATGGCGGCCAGCAGGCGTTCGATGCCAACCAACTGGTTGCGCACCTGTATGGCTTCCATTTGTTCGGGCGCGACAGTGGGCGCAAAACGCAGAATTTGCTCTTCCACCCCGGAATAGAGAATGTATTTGGCCGGGTCGATATTGCGGCCGAACACCGAACGCACCAGCAGGTCGTACAGGAGGGTTTGGGTAAAATGCCCCCTCGATATTCCGTAGGCATTGGGTTTGAAAGGCTTTCCGCTTTTCAATTCCACGATGGCCGATTTTTCATCGGTTTGATAAAAAAGGTCGAGGCGCCCCTGCAAGCCGTATTGTTCGCTGAAAAAAGTCGGTTCCAATACGCAATGCTCCGGCGCAATACCTTCACGGGCAAAGCCGCCCGACGCCATTTGTTTTAAATTGATAAAATGCCGCTGCGCCTGATTCGTCAGGTCTTTTACTTCGGCATCGGTCATCGGGGCGAACACAAAGGGATAAAGCTGAAAGGTTTCCCGGATCAAATCTTCCCAACGGCTGTCGGGCGCGTGCAAAAGACGATCGAGGAAAAAGTTGGCGATGTTGCCGAGCAGGATGGGCGCCGTCGTTTCGTGCGGCAAAAATTTGCGCACCAGATAGGAAAGCGGTTCCGGTCCGGTGTCCTTAAAACATTCGGCGACAGTGGAAACGTCGACCAGAAAATCGGGCTCCACCACAATGGCCCTCGGCCGGTATGCGCCTTGCTGATCGATGTCGACCTCCAGCAAATTGAGCGAAACCGGAAAGCGAAACACTTTGCGCAACAACTGGATCGTGGGGTTGAAATTGGCGTTGCGCTCCGGCAGATTGTACAAAACACGAATCTGCTGGGCCGGCTCCTCTTCATCCACCGCGATCAGACATTGTGCCTCCGCATCGTCGCGCAAGGCAACTACCCGTGCCTTCGATTTATACTCCCAGGCTTCCGGGGTAGCAAAAGTCCATTCGCCCGGAGCGGGAAAATATTGCAGCACCTCGGGCGGAATGGCCGTTTGGCAAACGATCAGGACGGTTTCCGACAGGGCGCGTACCCCGAGCCGCACCAAAGCATCGTCGGCCGCGTGCCCCTGGCGCACCCGGCCCGCCAGCCGGCGAAAACGGTGAACAACCTCGAGTGTTTCGGATTGCATGCCGTATTTGTGCCCTGCATAACTGATTCGCGCAAACAAACTGCTGAACGCCAACTGCTCCTGCCGGGTGGCTTCTACAAAAAGTCGTTCCAGCAAAGCCGACATCCCCCACACGCGCTCCGAAGGCCCCCATCCCTCGCGGGTGGCCAGGCGGATTATTTCGCGGTACAACAAGGGGGCGGCTTCGTTGGTCATAACGGGGGTAAAGTTCTGCCGTTTTTCCAATAAAATGTTTGAAAAAAGCAAGCGGCAACGCGCCTATTTTCCTCCCTTGAAAATATTCACCTTATACAGCCGCCTGTTCGGGTCGCCGGCATTGGCCTGCCCGATACAATACAAATAGCCGCTTCGCATCCGGTATCGGGTACCGAGGTAGGGCGATTCGGAGGGAGTATATTTTTTGAGCAAATGCCCATTTGTCGGGTCGATTTCTTTTAAAACCAGTCCCTCGCTGCCGCCTGAAAAGCGGGCGTAAAACCGTTGGGTCGCCTCATCGGCAATAATTTCTTTTTTCCAGCCTCCCGTCAAATGGTAATCGATAGGAACCGCCGTTTCGCGGAACGGCTCAAGCCGGAAGCAATGCAGGGTTCGATTGACGTGATCGAACAGCAGCAAGGTGCTGTCGGTGCGAAAAAGCGGGGCGTACACCGAGTCTTCGGCCATCAACTGAAAAAAGCCGAGCATGGCCACCAACTCGTTGCTTTCAGCCATTTTGGCCAGCCGCTCGGGGTCGAGCACTTTTGTCAGATCGGTCCAGTCCGTCTTGTTGTCCAGAATATCATCCCGATCGACGTCGGGGAGGGTCCGCATGTACGCTGCCAGTATTTCACGGTAGCGCCGCAGGAGTTGTTCCTCGGCCACTTCGTCGCGCACGTAGGCCAGCGGATGTACTTTTTGTTCGGGGTCGTAGTAGTAATACTGGATCGATTGCCGGAAGGGGCCCATCTGCCGGAATACGTAATGGCCGCCCATTTCCAGCACGCAGGGCTCCACCAGGTCATGAAACAACGCGGCGGAATAACGCGGAAAGGTATCCAGTTCACGGCCGGCCAGGGTCACCTCCCAGGCCATTTCGGGCCCCCAGACATGCATTCCGCCCGTACAACTCCGATGCAGCGCGGTAGCAGGCGCCGGCAGAGCAAGTTGATCAAGAACGCGGCCGTTGTCGGCGACCAGCCGGAGCCAGGTCTGCCGGCGTTCTTCCACCAACAGCAGGACGTCGGGGCCGGCAAACAGGTAATCGAGCAGAACGGAGCGGTAATCTTCTTCAAACAATACTTCCATCGCCTTACCCGTGACGCCTACTTCCGGCAGCTCCATGCTGGATGGCGTCATCAATATCTGGATTTCGAGTTGCCGCTGCTGGAATCCGGCGCTGTCCAACGGAATACGGCGGGCAAAGTATCCGATTTGGCGGACGACCAGTTCGGCGGGCCTTTCCGGCACTTCGAAGACAAAACGCCCCCCGGCATCGCTGACCGCGCGCAAAACGCCGTCGGAGGCGATTGTAGCGCCGATCACGGGCTCGCCGTTGGCCTCCACGACCCGGCCGCGCAAGCGCCAGGGTTGTTGCCCAGAAAGCGCGTTCAAGCCAATCAGAAAAAAACTCAGGAACAGAAAATTCCGCATGTCATTTGAGTTCAATGGCCAAAATTATCTAGGCCGGCAACCATACAACCTTTTATTTAATGGAAGGTAGCCGTCTGCTGTCCAACAAAGCCGCTGAATGAGCAAAACCGACAGAAGTAGCCGGATAGTGCAAATTTATACCTGTCGACGTACCTTTGCGCCGCGCCCATCCGCCCTGCAACCGGACACCGGGGCGCAGTCAATATGTCGAAATTTCTCTACAACCGCGTCAGCCGGCGGGAGCTGAAAGATCGCTTGCAACACAGCGCCGATCCCCGTGTCACCCTCTCTTTTTACAAGTACGTGCGACTGAAAAACCCCGTGTTTTTCCGCAATCACCTCTACGATCTGTTTGAGTCCGTGGGTGTGTTGGGTCGTATTTACGTTGCCGGCGAAGGCGTCAATGCGCAATTGTCGGTGCCGGAAAACCGGTACGAGGACTTCAAAACCGCCCTCAACAGCATCGATTTTTTCCAGGGCATGCGCCTGAACGTCGCCGTGGAAGCCGAAGGCAAATCCTTTTTCGCCCTCATCATCAAAGTGCGGGACAAAATCGTGGCCGACGGTATCGACGACCCCGATTTCGACCCTGCCCAAACCGGCCGCCACCTCAAAGCAGCCGAGTGGAACGCCCTGATGAACGACCCGAATACGGTCGTCGTCGATATGCGCAACCACTATGAAAGCGAAGTCGGGCATTTTGACAATGCCATTTTGCCGCCTGTGGCAACCTTTCGCGAAGAACTGCCCTTAGTAGCCGAACAACTCGCCGACCAGAAAGAGCGCAACGTGCTGATGTACTGCACCGGCGGTATCCGCTGCGAAAAAGCCAGCGCCTATATGCGTTATCGCGGTTTCAAAAACGTATTCCAACTCGAAGGCGGCATCATCGAATACGCCCGGCAGGTGCGCGCACAAGGGCTTGAAAACAAGTTTATCGGCAAAAATTTCGTCTTTGACGAACGCCTGGGCGAACGCATCAGTCCCGACGTGATCGCCCACTGCCACCAGTGCGGCGCACCCTGCGACGACCACACCAACTGCGCCAACGACTACTGCCACCTGCTGTTTATCCAGTGCCCGGCCTGCAAGGCGGCGTATGAAAATTGCTGCTCGGCCGAATGCCGCGATTTTGCGCAGTTGCCGGAAGAAGTACGCAAGGAAAAAGCCAAATCCATGCGCTTCAACGGATCGGCTTTCGGCAAAGGCGTGTACCGCGCTTTCCGCCCGACGGCAGAGCAATCGGCGCTTGGCGTACAGGAGGCCGTTTAAATTTCTGTCGCCCCGCTGACGGGCGAAAATTTAAACCCGCGCCAACTCCGGGAATTTTCTTTTTTTCGCGGGCGAAATCTGCAAATATGGCCAAATCTCAACCCCGTCGCTCCGCTCCGACTTCCCGCCCCGCCGCCAAAACGGCCAGTCCGGCAATTGCTCCTGCCGCTTTTACGGCCCCGCCGTTTTTTACCCGGATCGGCCTGCAAACCGGCCTGATTTTCGCATTTGCATTTTTGCTGTATGCCAATACGTTGTCGCATAATTTCGTGCTCGACGACGCCATCGTCATCACCGGCAACGTGCACACCCAAAAAGGGATCGACGGGATTCCGGGTATTCTGACGACCGATGCGTTTACGGCCTTTTTCGACGCCGAGGGCAAAAAATCGCTGGTGGTCGGCGGTCGTTATCGCCCGCTCACACTGGTTTTTTTCGCCGTGCTGTACGAGTTGGTGGGCGCCCAGCCGTTTTTATTCCACCTGTTCACGGTGCTTTTGTTTGCCCTTACCTGCGCAGTGTTGTACCGCACTCTGCGCCGCATGTTGCAGGTCAATTTCGGCGACGACTACGCTGCCGTACTGGCCTGGATGGCTGCCGTGTTGTTTGCCGCCCACCCCATCCACACCGAGGTAGTGGCCAACATCAAAGGTTGCGACGAGATTGCGACCTTGTTGTTCAGTCTGGGCGCGCTTTGGTCGGTTTTCAAAGCCTACGACACCGGAAAAACCCAGTGGGTCGTTCTGGCCGCCTTGTCTTTTTTCCTGGCCGCCTTGTCCAAAGAAAATGCCGTCACCTTCCTGCTGGTCATTCCGCTGGCGCTCTATTTTTTCCGGCCGGCCGGCGCCGGTCGCGTAATCAGCCTGAGCGCGCCGCTGCTGGCGGCATTTGCCGTGTTTTTTGTCATCAGGATGCAAATCCTCGACTGGCAGTTCGGCAAGCCGCCGATGGAATTGATGAACAACCCCTATTTGAAGATCGTGGGCGACCAATGGGTCCCCTATTCTCCTGCTGAAAAACTGGCCACGATTTTTTACACCCTGGGCAAATACGTGTGGCTGCTCATTTTCCCTCACCCGCTCACGCACGATTACTACCCCAAACAGGTGCCGATGCAGACCTTCGGCAGTCCGGCAGCCCTGTTGAGCATGGCGGTGTACATCGGTCTGGCGGTCTGGGCGATCAGAGGCATTCAAAAAAAAGACCCCGTGCGTTTCGGCGTGTTGTTCTACCTGCTCACGCTGAGCATCGTGGCCAATTTTGTGTTCCCGGTAGGCACCAACATGGGCGAGCTTTTTGTCTTTATGCCCTCCGCAGGTTTTTGCCTGGCCGTGGCGGCCCTGCTGCTGCAATGGGGTAATAATAATGCCAACCTGCGCACGGCTTTGACGGTACTGGGCGTCATTACGGCGCTTTGGGCAATTAAAACCCTTTGGCGCAACACCGCCTGGGCGACGAATGAAAAACTGTTTTTCACCGATGTGACCACTTCCGACAACAGCGCCAAAATCCATAATGCCTGCGGGGGTGTGTTGTTCGATAAGGCCAAAGACGTCAAAGACCCGGCGGAGAAAGAAAAGATTTATCGCGAATCGCTCCAACACGCCGACAAGGCGATTCAGATTTACCCCAACTACCGCGACGCCTACATCACCCGGGCCGGCGACCGCTTTTATTTGAAAGATTACGACGGCGCAGTGGCCGACTATCGCCAGGCGCTCAAACTGGGCAGCAACGACCCCAAAATCAAAACCTACCTGGGCATCGCCCTGCGCGACGGCGGCAAATTTTACGGAGAGAAAAAAGGCGACTTCGCCACTTCCGCCAAAATGCTCAACGAATCCTGGCAGATCAACAATACGGACTTTGAAACCGCCCGACTGCTGGGCGTGCTCAATGGCGTGCAAAAAAAGCACCTTGAAGCGCTGGAATGGTTCAAAAAAGCCGCCGAACTGGCGCCCGACAATGCCTCCGTTCTCTACGACCTGGGTACGGCCTACCACAATGCCGGCGATGCCGCCAAAGGCAATGAGTACTGGCAAAAGGCGATAGAGAAAGATCCGACGCTGGGGCAGCGGAAGCAACAATAGATTTACAAGGTAAAGCCGGGGCAATTCATCGTCTTAGGTAAAAATCACTGATACACCTTACTCATCTGTATTGAGGTGAGCCAATTTTGTATTTTGTTAAATATTGCCCGTTAGGTCAAAAAAATTGCACGTACCAAATATGTCATGCATATTTGCAATACAAAATCAATAATCTTGCTTTTATATTTTTGTATTAATATTGTTACTATCACTGTTTAAAATTTTTAAAAATGGTACAAAAAACACTGATTTTTATTATTTTTATGCTTTTTGTTGGGGGGGGGTAGCACTTGCCAGTAACCCAACTAGCGCAAGCCCAACGGGGGCTAAACTGATTGACAGAAGTAATATTAACCTGGAAAATCTTGTTGATTCGGCTTTTCGCCCGATGACTATCGAAGAACCTGAAACTCCTTGCAGTTACTGCTCAACCTGCCATGGCCTGATTTTATGTGTACATTGTGAATGTGGCGACTGTGAAAAATCGATTCAAGACCTTTTAGACGATCTTTGTAGAATATCAGAAGACTGCTGTTATACCATTTCAGATCAATAAAAAGCGCTTGAAAGACTTTACCTGTTTTTTGTCATGGTTAAATTTACGCAGTCCCAGTATTTATTCTTTACGTGTTTCTCGCATTTACACCTGTATACGAACGCAAAACTTCACTTGCTGACTTGTTTTTGTGTGTTTTTATACACAGTAAAGTCATATGCCCAGTCCGACAGCATAGCGATTGGTCGTGTGTTGTATATGCAGGAAGTAAACATTCCCAATCCGGAAATTTTGGCAACAAATGGGTTAACTACCCTGCTTTTCAATACCAGCTGCTCCGTATTTATTCACAATGGGGTTTCATCCGGCGATTCCCTCATCAAAAACGCGGAATATCTTTTCCCAATTAAGGTTTCAGGAGACAAAGAAGGTTTTCCTATTTACAAACTGCATACGCAACGGACGATGTTTTGCAAAATCGATTGCCGGCAATCTTCACAGGATTGTATCGTAAGGGATACTTTCGGTACAATAAGCTGGCAACTGCAACCAGAACGGCGTCGTTTTGGTCCATACGAATGTCGGCGCGCTACAGGAGAATTTCGTGGTCGAACGTATGAGGCTTGGTATGCCGTTGAAATTCCCGTACCCAGCGGCCCCTACAAACTCGGGGGCTTGCCAGGCCTTATCCTGGAGGCGAGATCTTTGGACGATAGGGTGAAGTTCTTATTTGCCGGCATTGATATATCTGACAAAATTCAGGATCGGATAAATCCCCCGCGCAACGGCAAAAATTTGAATATGACCTACCGGGAGTTTATCGAAGGCGAACTGGAATTTTGTAAAAACTTTGAAAAAGAAGCAAGGGCAAGAGGTTCAAGGACTACCGTTACGCTTACAGAAAGAATTGAATTAACGAATGAATAACGGTTCTGAACCCTTAATTTTTGTAACAATAACAGAACGGAGTAGATAAGCGCCTATGCCTTATGTTCGGCGATTATTAGTCAGCAGTCAAAGCGTGTTAAAAAAATCAGTCGCCTGACTGAAAATAGAACACGCTTTGCTCTGTTCTGTTTTTATCAAACTGTTATGGCTCGCGTCATCCCCATACTCTGTTTTGTCATCCTGACGACGACCTGTTTACCGAGCCAAGTTATTTTCTCCGGACATCTATATGATCTGACAGGAAATCCTGTTTTCCTGGCGACTGTTATTGTCACGGACTGTAAAGACAATCAAATCATTGCCTTCGCGAACAGCGATGAGCAGGGCGCTTATCGCGTTTCCTTCCTGACCGATTGTGACAGCATAGCGATCACCGTACGCGCACTGGGTTATCAGGAACAGGTGCGCCAACTGGCGCTGCACCGCGATTCCGTAGAGCAGGATTTCAGATTGAATACCGCGGCATTGCCGGAGGTAACCATCCGGGCGCAGCTTGCCCCTATCGTACAGCATCGGGATACCACCGAATACAATGTGGCCTCCTTTACCGACAGCACAGAATTCTCGGTAGAAGACATCCTGAAAAAACTCCCCGGTATACGGGTTGCCGAAAATGGCACAATCTCTTTTAATGGGAAACCCGTGGAGCGCGTCCTGCTCGATGGCGATGATCTGACCGGTAGTCAATACACCATTGTCACACGAAATGTGCGGGCCGATATGATTAGTCGAGTGCAGGCCATCGAACGCTATCAGGAAAACCCGTTGCTTAGCGCTGTAGACAACTCTGATCGTGTAGTGCTCAATTTAAAAATAAAAGATGACAAGCGACGACAACTTTCCGGTAGCGTGACATGCGGCCCGGGATATGGGCAGGAGATGAAAGGCAGCGTTCATACCAATCTGTTTTCATTAACAGAACGCAATAAAACCTACCTGATCGGCAACTTCAATAATGTAGGTGAGAATCCAGTGGGGAGTGTAGCGAATTTCTCCGGCGACAATCTGATTCGACGCAACGCTGGCCAAAATTTGCAGGCCCGCCTGATCAATACCCGCTCGCCGGTAGCATTGCCCCGGCTGTCGAGCCTGCCCCTGCCCGATGCCTATACGCGGCTCAACCGAACAGGACTGCTGTTTATTGGTCAGGTGGCGCCCTTGTCGTCTTTTTTTAAAATCAAAGCTTCCGGCTGGCTTACCCGGGATCGTCTGGAACAACAGACATCCGCTGAAACTACGTTTCGGACACTTAACACAAGCTTTCAGATTGGTGAAGATCAGCTCAGCGTATTGAACCCCAGGCAATACACGGTGCAACTGGAAAGCACCTATTTACCGAGCAATCAGCGTCACGCGCTTCGAAGTTTTGCCCGCCTCCATTACGAGCCCGGTCATGCATTACTGACCCTTAATCGGAGCGCTACCGACGTGCCACTGCTTCAAATCAGTCAACGAGTTACAGCAAGCCCGCTTGATTGGATGGCTGCCGCAGAATATACTTTCAGCCGAACCAGCCATACCGTGTGGCAAATCACCGGGAGGCTGGCCGGTTATCACAATCCGGCACGGCTGTATGCGCAGTACCCGGTCTATCCGTCGTTTTTCAGTTTAGACACGTCCTTCATCCACCTCGATCAGCCGGTAGATTTATACCAGAACCGAGGCATCATCAATGGAAAATTATGGTCGACACGCTGGAATACACGCTGGAAATTAGAAGCAGGTCTGGATTGGGAACTCAACAATCTGGAAGCTATCGCACATTTAGAAAACGGCTTGGGAGAACAACGGCCAACGGGGGCAGGTTTTGAAAATCTAATTCGTCTGCAGGCGCCAACTTTTTATGGGCGCTGGTCAGCCGACCGATCCTGGCGCAGGCTGCGGATGTTCGCAGAGATTAAAGGCTTCTGTATGCCTGCGCGTTGGCAAACAGCATCGCCAACCGTGCATCGCACCACTTTACAAGGCATTGAGCCGTTGGTCCTTTTTGAATATGACTTTAATGAGAAAAATACCATATCTACCGGCTACCGATCCCGTATGGAACGTTCGCCGTGTATCAATATGCATTAAGATTATCTTTTCTCCAGTTACCAGGCAGCATCGCGTGGGCTACCGGAAATTTTTCTGCTGCCCACGCGACGAGTCTCTTTTGATTACTATTACCGCGACCGACCTAAACAGTTTTTTATTCACATAGGTGGCAGCGCACAACACGAACCGCGGGGTGTAGGTGATCAGTATGAAATCAGCCCCTACCTGCAACTGTCCGCATTATTCCGGCCCGTCACTTCATTCACTTATGCCCTGAATGCTTCGGGCAGCCGTTTTTTCCCGGGGCTCAATATGTTGTTTGATGTTGACATGAGCACCCTTACTCACCAGCAACAGGCCCAGGTAAACGGTAGTTCCTTGCTTCCCCTGGCCACCCGTCGATACATTTTATCCGGACGATGCGGGTCGGCCTTCGACGGGTGGGTCAATTTCAATCTTTTTCACCAATGGTCCCGTTCTTTGGCTGCCCAACCAGACGGGTTATTCGCCGCGGACACCCATTTTTCTACCTTGCAATTGACCGTACAACCCACTACCCGGTTTTACGCTAAATTGTATCTATATCAAGCTATCAATTACACAGAACTGGACCGGCAAAAACCCTGGCACGCCACCCGCGCTGAGGTCGCTCTGAAACTCCCCGCCCTTCACAGCAACGTTTACGTTCAAACAGTTAATCTTTTTGCTTCCCGGAATTATACCAGTGTGTACAATGACTTTTTAACACAAAACAGGCAGGAGATTGCCGCTACGCCAGCCTTCTTCCTCGTTAAATGGGAGTACAGTTTCTGAAACCCGTCATGCCGAAAACCGGAGACGCACGGCATAAGCTTTCATCACAGCCCCTTGCCAATCGTTTTTTTCGCACTGCTTTTGGCTTTGTCTTTTGCCCCCGCTTTCTTTTTCCCCTTCGGCACATTCACCCCTTCAAACACCTGCACCGCCAGCGGCGCCAGCGTGATGGCGATCGACTGCTCGTGGCCGTGATTGGCCTTTTTAATGGTTTTCACCTCGCCGTTCGACACGCCGCTGCCCCCAAACCGCGCTTCGTCGCTGCTGAGCACTTCCCGCCAGACGCCCGCGTAGGGCACGCCCAGTTCGTAATTTTCGAGGCTGTTGGGATAAAAATGCGCCACCACCAGCAGCACGGGGTCTTCGGGCCGTCCCTTGCGCAGGAAAGTCACCACGCTGTTGTCGGTATCGTCGCCGCTGACCCAGGCGAAGCCCTCGGGCGAAAACCCGTGGTGCCAAAGCGCCGGGCGGCTGGTGTAAAATTCGTTGAGGGCTTTGACCCACAGCCGGCAGTTTTCATGCACGTCGTATTGCAGCAGCTCCCACACCAGTCCGCGATCGTGGCTCCACTCGGTCGTTTGTCCGAACTCGCCGCCCATGAACAGCAACTGGGTACCGGGGTGCATCCACTGGAAGCCGTACAAAGCGCGGAGGTTGGCAAATTTCTGCCATTCGTCGCCCGGCATTTTGTACAGCATGGAGGCCTTCATGTGCACCACCTCGTCGTGGCTCAACGGCAGCATAAAACGCTCCGACCAGGCGTAGACGAGTGAAAAAGTGATGTCGTTCTGGTGCCAGCGCCTAAAGACGGGCGGGCGCTTGAAGTAGTTCAGCGCGTCGTGCATCCAGCCCATCATCCATTTCTGGCCGAAACCCAGTCCGCCCTCGAAAGTGGGTTTGCTCACGCCGGGAAAAGCCGTGCTTTCTTCGGCGATGGTTTCGGCGCCGGGGTAGTGTTTGTACACCGCTTCGTTGAAATCGCGCAGAAACGATATGGCTTCCAGATTTTCCCGGCCGCCGTACACGTTGGGTATCCACTCCCCTTCCTTGCGCGAATAGTCGTGCATGAGCATCGAGGCCACGGCATCCACCCGGAAGCCGTCGGCATGGTATTTTTCCAGCCAAAACAATGCGTTGGAGATCAGGAAAGAGCGCACCTCGTTGCGGCCGTAGTCGAACACGTAACTGTTCCAGTCGGGGTGGAACCCCCGGCGCATGTCGGCGTATTCGTAAATATGCGTGCCGTCGAAGAGGTACAAACCGTGTATATCGCCCGGAAAATGGGAGGGCACCCAGTCGAGCAGCACCCCGATACCCGCCTCGTGGAAAGCATCGATGAGGAACATCAGATCTTCCGGGTCGCCGAAGCGGCTCGTCGGGGCGAAATAGCCGGTCACCTGATATCCCCAGGAAGGAAAATAGGGGTGCTCCATCACCGGCATGAGCTCGGCATGGGTAAAGCCCATGTCTTTGACGTATTGCACGAGTTCGACGGCCAGTTCGCGGTAGTTGAGCGAGCGGTTGCCGTCTGTGGCCAGTTTTTTCCAGCTGCCCAGATGCACCTCGTACACCGACCAGGGCTGGGGTTTGCCGGCTTTTTCGCGGCGCTGGGCGAGCCACTGTTCGTCTTTCCAGGCATAGTCGAATTCCCAGACGATGGAAGCGGTGCCGGGCGGCGTTTCCCAGCGGCGGGCGTAGGGGTCGCCCTTGTCGAGTTTCAGGCCCGTATTGGAAACGATGTGGTATTTGTATGCCGTTCCGTGGCCGATGTCGGGGATAAATCCTTCCCAAATCCCGCTTTGATCCCAACGGGGCAGCAAGACGTGGCTTTTGGTATTCCAGTGGTTAAAGTCGCCGACGACAGCCACGCTTTTGGCGTGGGGCGCCCACACGGAAAAACAGACGCCGCGCCGACCGTTGTGCTCCACAACGTGGCTCCCCATTTTTTCATACAAGCGGTAGTGTTTGCCGCTTTGTATGAGGGAGATATCAAAATCGGTGAGTTTGGAAAATGCCTGGACGTTCGACATGGGTAGACAGCGGCCTTTTCAGACTGGCCGAAGGCAAGTTTAGGGAGCCTTGCGGTGAACCCATAATTTTTTCCGATCTTATTTCCGCTGCACCAGATTCGTCCGCACGTACCGATTGATAAAATCCTCCCGGTAAGTATCGCCCAGGGGTATTTCTTCGGGTATGTCGGCCCGGAGCTGGATGCTGTCCTGGTCGATCGACTGGATGTACTGAATATTGACGATATGTGATTTGCTCACCCGGGCAAAGATGGACGAGGGCAATTGCTCGTGTATCGTCTTGATATTCATCGCCGTAATGATCTTTTCCTTGCCGGAATACAGTACCACGTAGTCTTTCATGCCTTTGATAAAAGCGATGTCTTTGAAAAAGACCTTGATGTATTTGCGGTCGGATTTGATGTAAATATAGTCGTGCGCGATTTCGACCGAGCTGCTCTGGCCGGCCAACTGTAGTAAATCGTGCAGTTCCTTGGCCTTGTTTACGGCCTTGATAAAGCGGTCGAGCCGGATGGGTTTGACGAGGTAATCGACGGCGTCCAACTCGTAGCTTTCCAGGGCATATTGCGGATATGCGGTGGTCAGGATGACCAGCGGTCGTTTTTTAATACTGCGCAGGAATTCGAGGCCGTTGACGCCGGGCATCTCGATGTCCAAAAACATGAGGTCGACCTCATTGGCACTCAGGAAGTTGTTGGCTTCCAGCGCATTGTTGAACTCGCCGATTACTTCCAGAAAATGGACTTCGCTGGCATTGAGCAGTATCCCTTCGCGGGCCAGCGGTTCGTCGTCGATAATGATGCATTTCATAGTCGTATTGTTTTGATTGTTGGGAGATGGATTAATTCGGATGCAAACACAGCCGGACCTTGTAGCTGCGATCCTGGTCATCGATATCGAGCTGGTGTTTCCCCGGGTACAGCAGATTGAGGCGGCGGCAGATATTGGTCAGCCCGATCCCGCCCTGTCCATTTTGGTGCACGGGGTGTTCGGGTTTGCCGTTTTCAACTTCAAAAATGATTTCACCGGGTTGAATATCGAACGATACGTGTATCTGGTTCTCGTTGTCGAGATTGAGGCCGTGTTTCAGCGCATTTTCAACAAAAGGTAAAAAAAGAAAAGGGGCAACTTTGATGCCGGATGACGAGCCTCTGACCTGAAAATCTACCAGCGACTTGTTTTTCCGCATTTTATCGATGCTCAGATAGTTCTGCAGATATTCGATCTCATCGCTCAGATTGACGCTTTCCTGTGCGCAATCGTACAACTGGTAACGCAATAAATCGCTCAAATGCAATATGCTCTCCGAAGCCTGGGCCGGGTTGGTCCGGGTTCGAACGTAAATACTGTTGAGGGCATTGAATAAAAAATGCGGGTTGATCTGGTTTTTGAGGTAATTGAGCTCGGTTTTCAGGCTTGTGGTTTCCAGTTCTTTCAAACGGGCCTGGTTGCGCAAAAAACGTTTGATGATGTTGAATCCCACGGCCG
>JADZFP010000245.1 GCA_020849825.1 Saprospiraceae bacterium | reverse complement strand
GGCGTTTTGGCAAAAAAGATGGAAATCAGGCCCAGTCCGCCAATGGTCAGCGACATGGCATGGGTGCGTTTGCGGCCCAGTCGGCCGGCAATTTTGGGCAAAAACAAGGCATACACAGCCGAGACGGCGTTATAAACGCCGAAGATGATGCCCGTCCAGTTGCCCGCGTCGTTGTATGCCTGTGAGGTAGTGTCGTTGATGGCGCAGCCATACACGTTGTGCGCAATGGCCGGGTGCGTAAACACCCACATGGAAAACAGCCCGAACCAGGAGAAAAACTGCACCAGGCCGAGTTGGCGCATGGTTTTGGGCATGGCGGCGAAATCTTTGAAAATCAGTCCGATGCCGCCCTTTTCCTGCTTGTTTTCCTCGCCTGAAAAACGCGAATGTTCTTCCGGCGGATACTCTTTGGTCGTGGTGACCGTCCAGAGTATGGCCACCAGAAAGATGGCTGCGCCGATGTAAAAGGCCATTTTGATGTTGTCAGGCACGATACCTTCCGCCGCAATGTCGGGCACGCCGGCTTTTTTGGCCAAAAACCAGGGCAGCCACGAACCGATGACGGCGCCGACGCCGATCAGGGCGGTTTGAACGGCAAACCCGAGAGTGCGTTGTTCGGTGGGCAGTTTGTCGGCCACCAGCGCCCGGAAAGGTTCCATGGCCACGTTGAACGAGGCATCCATGAGCATCAGCATACCCGCCCCCATCAGCACCGGCGGCAGGGCTGCCGACAGAGCGCCGGCGTTGGGCATCAGCATCATGCCGAAGCAGGCGGCGATGGCGCCGGCCAGAAAGTAGGGTTTCCGGCGGCCCATTTTGACCCAGGTTCGGTCGGAGTAGTACCCGATAATGGGCTGCACGATCATGCCCACGATCGGCGCCACCAGCCAGAAATTGGGCAACTCCTCTACGTGCGCGCCATACCGCTGGAGAATACCGCTGGCGTTGGAGTTTTGAAGGGCAAAACCGGCCTGGATACCCAGAAAGCCAAAACTCATGTTCCAGATATCGCGCACCGTCAGCATGGGTTTGTGCGCAGCGGAAGATGTTGTTGAAAAAGAAGAACCTGCCATGTAGCGGTTTGAAGTTTAGTTTGTCGAAATCAGACGTTTGCCGGCAAATATTTTACCGTGGCCGGCAGCAAAGATGAAAAAAAATGAAAACGCAAAGGCTGTAGAAAAAAAGAACCCGGCACACGTGTCAGCGCGGGCCGGGTTCCTTAAAATACCTGTAGAAACGGATCAATAATCCGTATCATCGGCGATATCCTCTTCTTCATCGTCGCGGCGGCGCGTCACGATGATGTGATCGTCTTCGTCCGAAGCGCCGTCGGAAATATCGTCATCGTCGTCTTCGCCCTGTCCGTCGAACTCGGAATCCACTTCCACGTCGGCGAAATCTTCGCGCAGTACGCCATCTTCATCATAATCTTCATCGTCTTTGACCAGCCGTTTGGCCTCAAGGACGGTCATCCGGATGAGGTAATAGGTATCGTCGGCTTCAAAGGGTAGCGCCGAAACTTTTTTGCCTTCTTTGTCGGTATAGAAAACAAGATTGTCGGCATACCCATTGGGATATTTCATTTTCACCTGGCGGATGGTTTCTTCCGGCAAGGCATCATAGTCTTTAACAACGCGTTTTTTAGCCAAGGGTAGGAGTTTTTGGTTATTGATAATCAGCGCGATAGGATTTAACCGTGGCGGTCGCGCAGCTCCGTTAGCGGCAAATTTAAACGAATGGGGTTTGAATCAACAAAAATTTTTTTCGGGTTTTTGAACTCACTGTTTCTTCCGTATCCCAACAATTTCCACCCGGCGTTCGCGGGCGGCCTCGGGACTGTAAATTGAGTTGCGTTCGTCGTTCAAACGGTCGCTGATACCACTGCGGGCAGTTGTTTCGCCAAAACTTTCTTCGGTGATGGTTAATTGACCTGTTTGCATATAAGATTGCAGCAATCCGCCATTCCAGTTATTGAAATGGTTGAGCACGCTGCTCACGCGCCGATGCCCTAGTTTGAGATTGTAATCACTCTCGGCACGGGGACTGGTAAAACCTTTGACCACCACTTCCATCCGTGCCCCGGCTTGCAATTCGGCATACAGCACTTCGGTCATTTGGCCAAGGCGCTCGTACCCCCGGCGTACTTCATCGTCGAAAAATGCGTCGCAGGCCGTTTCCGCTGCTTCACGGCGGGCGCCCGTCAGTCCTTCGGCATATCGCTCGCGGTATTCCTCCTGGCGGGCGAGGTAGGCCGAGGCGGTTTCCTCGTAGGTTTTTCGGGTACTGGTGCGACGGGTGCGCGGGTCGGGCTCATCGTTGTCGAAAAACAGCGGTAGGCCCACGAAGTCGGAAAGTTTGGGCGTTTCGGACTCGTCAGGCTGCAAATTTTCCATCGGGATCAGCCGGCGGGGAATGGGCACGTTGGGCGTCGGGGCGGTCACCGTCGCAGTGGTATCGGGCGGCAAGGGGTACTGGAAAGCAAAAATATCGTTGCAGCAGGTTTTATTGGCGGCATCGAGGAAAAACGATCCCGGCCGGTTGCTGCTGAAATACCCCGCATAGCCATCGGGGCGCAGGAAAAAATAAATGTCGTTGTACGGGCTGTTGAGTTCGCGGCCGGCATTTTTTGGTTCGTCGAACAAACCATCGGTTTTGTGTGCGGAAAAAATGTCGAAGCCGCCAAACCCTTTGCGGCCGTCGGCGCTGTACCAGAGCGTCTGGGTACGGCCGTCGTAGAACGGCGTGATCTCGTTGTCGGCGGTATTCACGGTCGGTCCGGCGTTTAGCGGGGCGGCAAAAGACGGCGGGTGCGTCATTTTTTTACCCCCTTCGGGCAGGGTGCAGGGGCAAAACCAGATGGTATCGAGCGGGAGCGACCAGAGGTCCATTCCGCCCTGTCCGCCGGGCCGGTCGCTGGCAAACCACAATACCGGTCCCTGCGCCACGGCATCGTAGCCAACGGCGGGTTGTGTGGCGGTGTAGCCGGGCAGGTTGACCGGTTCGGGCAGGCGCAGGGGTTTGACCCAACGACCTTTGCGGTCTTTGAGCGTCAGCCAGAGTTCACAGCGTATATCCGTGGTGTTCAGATTTTTGCAAAGGGTAAAAAACATAAAATTGCCGTCGGGCGTAAAAGCCGTGTGGGCCACGTGCGCGGTATCGGTCACCGGAAAGCCGCGCGCCGGTTCGCGCACCCGGCTGCCGCGAATGGAGAGCAGGATTTTGGTGATTTTTTGTTTGGGTTTGGAGCGGTCGCCTCTTTTGTCGAAGCGGTACGAGGAAAAAAACAGCGTATCGCCCACCATCACCGGGGCAAAATCGCTGTACGGCGAGTTGATTTTTTGATCGAGGTGTACAACTTTGAGCCCATCGCTGCGCTCCGGTTGCCCCATCGCCCATCGGCAGGAGGCGATCCAGGCATCGGCCTGGCGGGCTATTTGCGGGTCGGTTTTGGGCTTTTCGGCTCTAAATTTTTCGAACCATTCGATGGCCCCGGCGTAGTCGCCCTGGTTGCGGCGCAATTCGCCGAGCCGGAAATACAACAGCGGGAAATCGTCTGCGTTTTTTCCCGAGGCTTCGATCAGCCGGTACGACTTTTCCGCTTCTTCGTAGGCCGAGAGCAGGCGCGCAGTTTCGGCGTATTTCCAGCGGAGCAGCATTTTCCCTTCTTTTTTAGCCAATGCCGAGCCGTAGTGTTGCAGGGCAGCGCCGTAGTCCTTGTGGCGAAAAGCCCGGTCGCCGGCCCGTTCGTAGGTTCGGGCGGTTTGGGCGGGCAAGACGCTTGCAAGCAGCAGCAAAAGGGAAAAACCGATAATCAGCCGGCGTGCCGCGTTGCTTCGAGCACGCCCGGCGAAGGTTGTAGAAGGCAGCATGGTTAATAATTCAGGTGGTAATTAGAGCATTACGGAGCGAAATTGCCCCCTGGACTGGAGGCGCATGCGTCCTTGAACGGGCAGATCGTTCAATTGTTCTTCGAGCACCGGCCGGATGATGGCACGCAGTTCGTTGTGATAGATGTCATCGTCGAGGTATTCCTCACCCACATTCAGGTGCAGGATGACCAACCACGCAGGCACCGGCCCGGAACGCTCGTACACCCGGATCATTTCCAGCTCGGCTTCGTCGCCCAGGGCTTGTCCGAGCAGCGCTTCCAGTTCCTGTCTTTGGGCTTCCTGAAAACTGCTCTCCTGTTGCGCCGGCGGCGTGAACTCGGGTATCTTTTCACTCATTTTTTGAAATAAAAAGTAAAAAGGCAGGAAAACCAGCGTCATCAGTACGATGCCAGCGCCAAGTGAAAGCAGCGCTTTGTCCCACAAAACCGGCCCAGCGGGTTCGCCTTCTTCCCGCACGACCACCTGGGTGCCCGCCAGAAAGTCGCCGATGCGGCGGCGGTCTTTGCTGACCAATACCAGCAAAGCTTCTATCGGCCAGAGCCACAGGGTCAGGTTGCGAACAAAACAACGGAGAGGACCGGCCGTCTCGCGGGTCGTGAAATTGATGACCCTGGCTTTGATAATCCTTTTACCCGGGCTTCGGCCGTCGAGCGCGTCTTTGTTGAGGTACAAGGCAATGGCGAGAATATACGGGATGCCGATGATCCAGAGATTGCCCAGAAATTCCGCCGGCAGTTCGCCGCTGGCAGGGTTAATTTCCCCGAAAGCGTCGAACATCCAGTAAAACCAGAACGGCATCACAAAAACGGCCATCAGAGCCGAAAAAATCACATGATCGAGGAGCATCATGGCCAGCCGCAGGCCAACATCAGGAACGCGAACCGGCGGCGGTGGAGGCGTATCGTACAACATACAACGGAAAGGGGTTGCTTGTGTTAGTGTTATTATTGAGAGCAAATATAGCCCATTTTGCCGGGGAGCGAGCGTCAGGAAGTAAGCGGGCCGATAAGTTTTATCATCCTCATAAACATTATAAACCTCATCAACCCCTATCAACCCTTCATCAAAACACCGGACAGGTTTTCAGGGTTTTCACCGGCGGCGCGGGCAAGGCCCTGTACACGGCCGTCAGTTCGATGCCGCCCCGCCCACGGGTTGCCTGATCGAACGCGGAGATATTCCAGTCGTAACTCAGCCCGAAGGTCCAGCTGTCGCGTTCGAGCTGAACGGCGGGAACGACGGCGTCGCCGACGCGCCAGGCCAGACTGAACTGCAGGGCTGTGAGCGGATCGAGCCAGCGCCGCAAGCCAGCGCCGGCAATGATCTCGCGGTTTTGGTCCATCAGTTGCCCCAGTCCGAATCCGACCAGGTCGGTTTGTTCCGTCATTTGGAGCGCGCCCCGGGCGCTGACCACGAAACGCATGGGCAATTGTTGTTTTTCGTCGTCGGCAAAGTTGATGCGGGGCCGGTTGAGGTGCGCGGCCCCGAGCCCGAGATCGGCGCCGTTGCGGCTGTCGGGGTTTTGGTAATGCCAGTTGACGCCGGCCGACAGGCTGGGCGAAAGCCCGGAGTTGCGGTTCAGCAATTCACCGCTGGGCGCCGAGGGGTCGAGCACGTCGCCGTTCCACTGGTTTTTGAAACGCAGCCCGCTCAGATCGACCGAGCGCTGCACGACCGACAGGCCAAATCCGGCCGCGATCGTCTGGGTCTCGCTCAACGCCTGCGCCCAGGCGCCGCTCAGCCCGATCTGCGTCCAGTTCAATCCTCCGTCGCCGGCTTCATCGTGCTGGAGCGTGAGGCCAAGGGCCTGCGTTTGGGTTTCGCCCTGACGGAGTTTGTAATCAAAACTTCCGCCGAAGGAGCGGTAATTGACCGGCACGCTGGCCCACTGGCCGCGATAGATGCCGCCGGCCCGCCACATACCCTGAAAATTGCCGGTCTGAGCCGGATTGAAATGCAGCGGATGGAGGTAAAACTGGGAATAATGCAGGTCTTGCGCAAAAGACCAGACAGGCAGTAGCAAGCAGAAAAAAACCGACAGGCGTATGATATTCATTGGCGTCAAAAAGCGCTGTGATGCCCGAAGGTAAAACTATTTTTGCCGTTTCTGACCATAGCTGCCCTCTCCTGTCCATGCTTTTTGAAATCTGTACCGTCAATATTCAATCCGCCCTGGCCGCCCAACGCGCCGGCGCCCACCGCCTCGAACTTTGCTCCGCGCTCGACGGCGGGGGGCTCACGCCTTCACCGGGTATCATTCGCGCCGTGGTCAGCGAGGTGCAAGTGCCGGCGCACGTGCTGATCCGCCCGAGAGAAGGTAATTTTTGCTACTCCGAACGCGAAATCTCGATCATGCTCGACGACGTGCGCTTTTGCCGCGAGGCCGGCGCCGCCGGGGTCGTGATCGGCGCGCTCGATGCGCAGGGCGAACTCGACGTTCGCACCCTCGAGGCCCTGCGCGACGCAGCCGGCCCCCTCGACGTGACCTGTCACCGGGCATTCGACTACACCCGCGATCCTTTTCAATCGCTCGAAACCCTCATCGCCCTGGGCTTTCGGCGCGTGCTGAGCTCGGGTCAGGCAACCACGGCTTTCGAAGGGCGCTTTTTGCTCAAAGACCTCGTCGAACGCGCCGCCGGGCGCATCACGGTGATGCCCGGAGCGGGTATTTCCCCGAAAAACATACACGACGTCGCCACCGTCACCGGCGCGCAGGAATTCCACCTGACCGGCCGTAAAAAAACGGTGCAGCCCAACCCCGGAGGCGATATCCCGGGACTGGAATGGTGGTACTGGGAGAGCAGCGAAGAGGTGATCCGGGCAACCATGGCGGCGGTTTAACCAGGAAACAGAAATCAGTTAGACGACCCGTAGGCGTATTTGTTGCGGTACTGCAGCGGCGCCATTCCCGTCACTTTTTTAAACACCGAGCGAAAGGCTTTCAGATCGGAATAACCGACCTCGTACATCACTTCGTTGACGTTCAGGCGGCCGGTTTCCAGGTGCTTTTTGGCCGCTTCCATCTTGACCCGCTGGATGTATTCCACCGGCGTGTTGTGGGTGGCTTTTTTGAAACGCCGCTCGAAATTGCGCCGCCCGATCGCCACGCGGGCTGCCAGTTCGTCGACGGAAATCCGGTCGGCCACGTGCGATTCGATGAAGTGCTGCGCCTGGCGGATGGGCTCGTCGTCGTGGTGTTTCTGGCCGTTGAAAATCATAAAGGCCGACTGGCTGCCCCGGTCTATTTCAATGGCAAAATATTTCGCCGCCTGAATAGCCATGCTGCGGTCGGTGTATTTTTCAAGCAGGTAGAGCAACAAATTCCAGTACGAACTGGCGCCGCCGCTGGAATAGATGTGTTGTTCTTCGGTGACAATTTTATCGTCGACCAGACAAACTTCGGAGAACATCTGACGAAATAATCCGGAATACGCCCAGTGGGTCGAGCACTTTTTGCCGTCGAGCAGGCCGGTGGCCGCCAGCAAAAACGCCCCGATGCACAGACTCGCCAGTTCGGCGCCCTGTTCATACTGCCTGCGAATCCAGGGGATGAACGCCTCGTTGGCCGCGATGGCCTGTTGCACATCGCCGAAAAGAGCGGGGATAATGATCAGATCGGTGCGTTGTACGTCATCGATCAGGGCATCGGCATGTACCGTAAACAAGCCCTGGTCCAGCCCGACATCGCGACGCAAAGCCACCAGATCGACGTGGAAAAGCGGCGGGCGGCCCGCCTGGGTTAAAAACATATTGGCTGCCGTAAACAAATACCGCGGATCGCCGATACTGACCAGTACGGAAGACTCCGGCACGAGGATGGAAATATGTTTCATAAGTCAAAGGTAACAACTTTTTTAAAACAAAAAATGTCGAATACGCCCCTCGGAAATGCCGCAAACACCCCCTTCCCGGCCGTAAATCCCCCCCTACCTTTGTAGCCGGTTCCTGTTGAAAACAAAACAATAATTAATCTATGCAAAAAATAACAACCTTTCTGTGGTTCGATAACAACGCCGAAGAAGCGGCCAGTTTTTATGTGTCCGTGTTTAAAAACGCGGAAATACGCCAGATCACGCGGTACGGCGACGGCGCGCCATTACCCAAAGGAACCCCGCTCACCATCAGTTTTTCTCTCGAGGGACAGGAATTCGTGGCGCTGAACGGTTGTAAGCAAATGAGTTTCAACACAGCCGTTTCGTTTGTCGTCAATTGCGAAACGCAGGAGGAAATCGATTCTTACTGGGAAAAACTGTCCGAAGGCGGCAAAGAAGAAGCCTGCGGCTGGCTGAAAGACCGTTTTGGCCTGTCGTGGCAAATCGTACCTACCCTCCTCGGCTCCTTGCTCAACAACCCCGACCCGCAAAAGGCGCAAAACGCCATGACGGCTCTGCTGGGCATGAAAAAGATCGACATGAACGCACTCGTGTCCGCGTAAAAAACCTTGATAATCAATTTTTTATTACACAATAACTACCCTGTCCCATTCTGCTATGGCAACAAAAATCTTCATCAATCTCGCGGTCAGCGACCTGCAAAAAAGCATCGATTTCTTCACGAAGCTCGGTTTCGCTTTCAACCCGAATTTTACCGATGAAAACGCGACCTGCATGATCGTCAACGAAAAGGCATTTGTGATGCTGTTGGTCAAACCCTTTTTTCAAAGTTTTACCCACAAAACATTGGTCGACGCGCACCAAAGCACCGAAGTGCTGACGGCGCTTTCGCAGGAAAGCCGCGCCGAAGTTGACGCATTTCTCGAAAAAGCGCTGGCTGCCGGCGCTACCGAAAACCGGCCGGCCGACGATCTCGGCTTCATGTACAGCCGCAGTTTCAGCGACCTCGACGGGCACATCTGGGAAATCCACTGGATGGACCCCAACTATCAGGGTGTCAATCCATAAAATGAGCGGGGCAGGGAGACGAAACGGCCAGGCGATCAGCGGGGCTGAAAGTCAGGCAGTTGCTCTCCCTGGCCTTTGATCAGATTGTCCAGACAAAATAGGTCGCATACAGCAGAAGGCTGTAAAACAGGTACCAGCGCCAGTCGAGCCATTCGCCCGTGCG
>JADZFP010000244.1 GCA_020849825.1 Saprospiraceae bacterium | reverse complement strand
GCGGAATGCGGAATGCGGAATGCGGAATGCGGAAATTAAACATTATGAAGCGGATTTGATGATAGATGCGAGATTGCAATCCGGTTCAAATATAATCTACACAAAAGATAGCGCTTTGTTAAATTTCCTGTTTCCTGATTAATAGCAAAAGAAAAACCCGCTTTTTTCTCAAAAAATCTGCTGCACCACCCAGGCCCCCAGATACGCCACCAGTCCCATACCCACAAACTGCAGAATGGCCCAGCGCCAGCGGCCGGTTTCGCGGCGAACAGCCGCCAGGGTGCTCATACATTGCATGGCCAGCGCATAAAACACCAGCAGGGAAAGACCCGTCGCGCGGGTGTACACAGGCGTATCGGTATCGTCGAAGCGGTCGTCGAGCATGCGCTGCCGGAGTGAAATATAGCGCTCGAAAGGTTTTTGGTCAGCGGCGTCTTCTTCTTCCTGTTCGCCCACGCTTTCGAGACTATAAATCACGTACATCGTGCTGTTGAACACTTCGCGGGCGGCAAAGGAGGAGATCAGGCCGATGCCGATCTTCCAGTCGTAGCCCAGCGGCCGGATCGCCGGTTCGATGAAATTGCCAAAGCGGCCAGCCCAGGAGTCTTTCATCTGGTAGGCGGCGATCAGGTCGTTGGTGCGCAGGCTGTCGAGCCCCTGCCGGGCGGCGTCCTCACGGGCGGCGGCTTCTGCGCGCAGCATGGAATCGCCGGGGCCGGTGCTCGACAATATCCACAGCGATACGGTGATGACGACGATGATTTTCCAGACGCCCGACACAAACGAGGTGGTTTTGTCCCACACGGTCAGCCACACGTTTTTCCAGTGCGGCATGCGGTACACCGGCATTTCGAGGGCCAGGTACGAGGGCTCGCGGGTGCGCAGCGTTTTTTTCAATATCCATGCCGAGCCGAAGGCAGCGCCCATGCCCAGGAAATACATGGCGGCAAAAACCAGGGCCCAGGTCCACCAGCCGGCGCCGGGCAGGGCTACCGGAATCAGCACCATATACACCGGAATGCGGGCGCTGCAACTGATAAAAGGCGTGACCATCACCGTGATGAGCCGTTCCTTCCAGTTGCTGATGGTCCGGGTACCCATGATGGCCGGCACCGCACAGGCGCCCCCGCCGATGAGCGCCACGATACTGCGGCCGTTCATGCCGTAGCGGCGCATGGTTTTGTCGAACATAAATACCACGCGGGCCAGATAACCGACTTCTTCCAGGATGGTGACGAGAAAAAACAACAGGGCGATCTGCGGTACGAATACGAGCACACCCTTGAACCCTTCGAGGATTCCTTTGGTGATCAGATTGGCGATCCATTCACCACCGAGGCGATGCGCCAGGCTGCCCATGCCGTCGATGACCCAGTTCATGCCCGCTTCTACCCAGCCGCCAGTGGTTTCGTAACCGTAAAAAATGACCATAAAAACCAGCAACATCACCCCGAAAAAGATCATCGGGCCCCACCAGCGGTGGGTAAGCACATTGTCGAGCCGGTCGGTAGGCGTGCTGGGGTACACCGGCGGGCGCTGCACGGCTTCCTGAATGAGCGGAGAAAAAGTGTCGTAGCGATCCAGCGTTTCGTCGACCTGGGCGCGCAACGACTGAAATTGTTTGGTTTGGGTGATGGCGGCCAGGGTGTCGCGCTCCTGTTTTTGCAGGAAGGGCAGCCATTCGGCGTGATGCGCCAGCAAAAGGGCCCTGTAGGGATTGTCGGCCCCAAGATTGAGCCGCACGGCTTCTGCTACCTGTTTTTCCGACTCGGTGAGCCGGTAAAACGGCGGATGTACCGACGGATTTTTTTCAGCCTGTTGCAGGAGTTTTTCCAGTTCGACGATCAGTTTCTGTATATTTTCCCCCGTACGTCCGCTGATAAAAACCACGGGCACGCCCAGGCTGTCGGACAATTTAGCCAGGTTGACTTTGATCCCCATCTCGGCAGCCGTATCGGCCATGTTGAGCGCCAGCAGGACGGGCAGTCCCAGATCGATCAACTGACTGAGCAGCAGCAGGTGTTTTTCAAGGTTAATGGCGTCGGCGACATAAATCACAGCCCGCGGATAGTGCAGGTCGGCCGGGTTGGTCATCACCGAAGCGACGATCTTTTCGTCGGAGGAAGTGGGGTAAAGGCTGTACGTACCGGGAAAGTCGGTCAGCATCGCCTCGCGGCCGCTGGGCAGTTTGATCTTGCCCTCTTTCACATCGACCGTGACGCCGGGAAAGTTGCCGGTTTTTTGTCGCAAACCGGTCAACTGATTGAAAACCGTGGATTTACCGCTGTTGGGATTCCCCACCAAAGCGACTCTGATCGCTGCTTGTTCCGGCGCCTGGCTCATAGTTCAACGAGTATCGTGGCAGCTTCTTCCGTGCGCAAAGCCAGCCGCACGCCATCCACTTTGATGTAATATGCTTTTCCAAACGGTGCGCAACGAACCATCTCGATCAATGCGCCTGGCAAAACGCCCATCGCCGTTAGCTTGCCCGCGAGGGTTGGGTCGTCAAAGGAAATCGCGCGGGCGCTCTCATTCTCTTTCAGATCGGATACAGTTCGGTAGCGGCGTTGCATGAGGGAGTTTTGTCATAATTTAGACAAATTCAACGGAAGGCAAAGGTAGATGCCGCCGGTCATTGCCCCGCAAGGTTCGACTGATTTTTTGTCAAATCCATACAATCAGCGTTGAAAAATAGCGCGCAGGGCGCTGTCAAGATCCTGGAATTGAAAAGAGAAACCGGTCTCAAGCAGTTTTTCGGCAGAAACACGGTTGCTGAACAGGATGGTATCGGCCATTTCGCCAAAAAGCAGGCGCAGGGCAAAAGCCGGAACGGGCAGGAAGATGGCGGGGCGGCGCATGGCGCGGGCCGCTGTTTTGACCAATGCTTTTATCCGTTCGGGCTGAGGCGCTACGGCGTTGTACACGCCGGCCAGCGATTCGTTTTCGAGGGCAAAGATGAATGCGCGGCACATATCGTCGCGGTGTATCCAGGAGTACCAGGCCTGGCCGTTGCCGAAATAGGCCCCCAGACAGAAATACAGCGGTTTGACGATTTCTTTCAGCGCGCCGCCTTCTTTACCCAATACCACCCCGATGCGGAATTTTACCGTGCGAATACCCAGCTGTGCCACAGTATCGGCGGCTTCTTCCCAGGCGCGACAGGTATCGGCCAAAAAGCCGCTCGTGGCCGGCTGGTCTAATTCTGTCATGAGGCGTTCGCCGGAGTTGCCATAAAACCCGATAGCCGAGGCGGAAATATAAACGGCAGGCCTCGTATCGCTTTTGCGGATGGCCTCGCGCAACACGGCGGCGCTGTTGACCCGGCTGTCGAGCAGTGTTTTTTTCCGGCCGGTCGTCCAGCGTCCGTCGGCGATACCCGCTCCTGCGAGATTGATCACGGCATGAACGCCCGTCAGGGCGGCCTCGTCCAAACGACCGTTTTCGGGGTCCCAGGCATACTGATTAGCGCCATTGGGCCGGCGCGTCAGCACCCGAACGGTGTAGCCTTTTTCCTGCAACATGGCCTGCAATCGATGGCCGATAAATCCGGTTCCGCCGGCAAGTAGTACAATTTTGCTCATGGCTGTGTGGTGGGTTTTGGGTGTTAGGTTTTGGGTTTTGGCAAAAGGAGGGTGGTTGCTCCCGATAATGGGCCGGAGCGTGATAATTACCGGGGGAACGCTGAATGGGGGGCGGATGTTCAAAAAAGATACGGGGTTGGGTGTTAGGTTTTGGGTGTTAGGTGTTAGGTTTTGGGTGTTGGCAAAAGGGTTGTTTCTGCTCTCAGTAACTGTTTTTGCTGTTTTCCCTTTTCGCGCTGGCGCGGGGCTTTGTTAGGCTTCGCTGGCGCGGGGCTGAGCCCCGTGCCACGGTTCCCGCAGTCCGGCTATGCTACCGTTTTTTTTCATAAATGGAATTGACGCGTTGGCGGGAACCCCGCACGGGGCAAAGCCCCGCGCAAGCAGGAGAGCAGTGGGCCATTATTTCCAGCATCCGAAGCATCACCCGAGAGCAGCAACAACCCTTTTGCCAAAACCCAATACCCAAAACCTAATGCCCAAAACCCCCACCCGAGAGCAGCAACAACCCTTTTCCCCAATACCCAAAACCTAATACCCAAAACCTAAAAACCTTCCGTTTCCGGGCGCCGGTAGCGCAACCAGAATTTTTGTAAAGCTTTGATTTCGTAAGGGAATGCAAACCAGTTGAAACGATAGCGAAGGCTGGAAAGCGCGCGCATGGCGCGGCGTTGCAAGCGGCTCAATTTCAGGTCGGATACTGTGGGATAGCGCGCATTGAGTACGGTTTCAAAATCCTGTATGCGGCGCACCATGGCCGCGCTGAGCCAGGGGGTAAGCGGATTGCGGCGCAGGTCAAACGATTCCCATTGCGGCGAAAGCCAGTCGTCGAGTGTGGCGGGGAAGCGGAAACCGGCCCGGGTGATGCGCTCATACAGATCGGACCCTTCTGTGGGCACCGGGGAATAAACGTAGATGATAATTTCGGTATCCGGATTCACTGCTTTGACCTGCTTGATAAAAGCGATATCGGCCTCGATTTGTTGCCAGACTTGTTCCGGTGTATCGGCTGGCAGGCCGAGCACAAAGGAGTATTCCGGGATAATGTCGAACTGCCGGAGCCGGGCGGCGAAGCGGAGGATTTGCTCGCCGGTTTGGCGGCCGCCCTTGTCCATTTGTTTGAGCAGGGCGTCGTTGCCCGTTTCGGCGCCGAAAAAGATCATCCGGCAACCGGAACGCCGCATGAGCGCCAGTGTATCGTCGGAAAACTGGTCCATCGTATCGATGCGGGCCTCGCCCCACCAGTTCATGTTTTCTTGCAGCATGAGCTCGGAAAACTCGCGCACCCGTTTTTCGCTCACAAAGAAGTTGTTGTCGTGAAACTCAACGCTGTCGGCGCCCCATTTCTCCTTCACATAGCGCACATCGCGGTAGATGTTTTCCGCCGATTTTCCGCGCCAGCGGGCTTCGTAAATGGGAACCACGGCGCAAAACGAACATTTAAAAGGACAGCCCATGCTGCTGTGGTAACCCAGGGTACGCCGGCCGAGAAAGGTCGGCACCAGGTAACGGATAATGGGGTAAAACCCGTCGAGATAATCATAAGGCAGGGGAGGCAAGGCATCCTGGTCGAGCAGGGCCTCCTTGGTGTTTTTAATAACAATGCCCTCGGGGGTCTTCCAGACCAGATTGGGGATAAACTCGTAGGCGGCGCCGTTTTCAAGGGCATCGAGCAGGGCGGGAAAAGCGCGGTCGCCGGGACCGTAAATGACAAAATCGACAAAACCGCTTTCCATCACCACCTGGTACTGGTTGCTGGCAAAATAGCCGCCCCAGATGTTGATGATCTCCGGGAATTGCGCCCTGATACGGCGCGTCACCGGAACGGCCTGTCGCAACTGGGGGCCGGGCATTACCGTGCAGCCGAAATACCGGAATTCGCCGCTGCCCAGATAGCGCTCGATAACGGGCCAGGGGTCTTTTTCCAGGTTACCGTCGACAAAAACAAATTCATATTTGCCAAAAATGGAAGCCCCGACCTGAAGAATACTGTTGGGAATTCGGTGCTTGGCCTGGGCGCTTCTTGGATTGAATAACAAGACTTTATGCATGACAGAGCGACGAGGAGAATCCATTGGAACAGCGCTTCATTTGCAAAGTTGAAGAAAATCTTGACTGAAACGGGAAAAGAAGTGGCTGAAACGGTTTCAGATATCGCGAATGTTAACGACCTTTGTACCCGAAGTTAACGGCTGTCAAAGCCCTTTGTCTTGATGTTACTTTCGCGAACCTGCTCGTCATAAGTCTGTTTTTAAGACAGAACACCGCAAGCGAGCATTCGCTGGAAGATAAAGATTGTTTTCATTTGGTTTTTTGGGGTTTAGCCGCCGGCGCGCAATGCGTCGGTGGCTTTTTTAATTTATACGCTCCAGAAACTCCGCTTCCGTCCAAATTTCCACTGTACCCAGTTCCGTTGCCTTTTTCAGTTTCGAGCCCGCTTTTTCTCCCACGACCAGGATGCTTAGGTGTTTGCTCACCCCGCTGGCCAGGGTAGCCCCTGCTGTCGCTGCGCGTTTTTCGGCCTCTTCGCGCGTCATCCGGGAGAGTGTGCCGGTGAAAAGAATACTGCGGCCGTACAGCGGGCCGTCGGTATTGGCCTCCGCTTTTTTGTCTTCATCGGTTTGGCGCAGATTGACGCCCAGTTGCTCCATCGTTTGCAGCAGTTCGATGTTGTGTTCGTTTTGGAACCAGTTGAGCACATTGCGCGCCAGCACGGGGCCGATGTCTTTGATTTGCTGGTATTTTTCGAGGTCCCAGTCGCGCAGGTCGAGCACGTAATTGATCTCGGCAGCCAGCAGTTTTCCGGCTTTTTGGCCGAGGTGAAGGATGCTGAGGCCGTGGAGCAGCCGGTGGATCGGGTTGTTTTTGGCTTTTTCCACGGCTTGCCGAAGGTTGGCGGCCGATTTCGGGCCGAAGCCTTCGAGGTGTTCGATTTTGTCGTAATCGAGCCGGTAGAGATCGGCAATGGAGTGTAGCCAGCCGAGTTTGTAAAAACGCTCGATCGTGCTTTCGCCCAGTCCTTCGATGTCCATCGCGCTTTTGGAAGTATGAAAAATCATACGCTGGAGCACCTGTGCTTCGCAATCGGCGTTTTCGCAGCGCCAGATGGCCTCGTCTTCGGGTTTGGCCAGGGGCGAGTGGCAAACCGGGCAATGCGTCGGGTATTCGACCGGGCGTTCGGAGCCGTCGCGCAGTTCTGGCAATGATTTGACGATGTACGGGATTACATCGCCGGCGCGCTCTACGAGCACCTGGTCGCCGATGCGGATGTCTTTGCTTTTGATAAATTCCTCGTTGTGCAGACTGACATTGGAAATCGTAACGCCGGCCAGGGGCACCGGATCGAGCTTGGCGACCGGGGTGACGGCGCCTGTTTTGCCCACCTGAAATTCGACATCGCGGAGGCGGGTAGTAGCCTGGCGGGCTTTGAATTTGAAGGCGATGGCCCAGCGCGGATGGTGGCTGGTGTAGCCGCAAAGTGCCTGTAAATCAAGGCGATTTACTTTGATCACCATACCGTCGAGTTCGTAGGGGTATTCATCGCGGAAGTTTTGCCAGGCCATGCAATACTCGATCACGGCTTCGATATCGGCGCAGTTTTTTGTTGCGGCGAGGTGCTGATGGTTGTTGGTTTGGGCAAGCGGCGTTTTGAAGCCCAGTTTTTCGAGCAGATGAATGCTTTCGCTGTGCGATTTGAACTGTTCGAGTACGTTGTTGCCGCTTTCGTCGCTGGCATAGCCGAGTTGATAAAGGAATGCTTCGAGGCCCCGGTCGGCAGCTTCGCGGGGGTCTTTCATACGCAGTCCGCCGGTAGCGGCATTGCGCGGGTTGGCAAACAGCGTTTCGCCGGCGGATTGGCGGCGGGCGTTTATTTTTTCAAAAATATCTTTTCGGATGAGGGCTTCGCCGCGCAATTCGGCTTTGGCGATGCCGTATTGCGAGAACCCGGCTTGCAGGGGCACCGAGCGCAGGGTGCGGATATTGGCGGTGATTTCGTCGCCCACTTCGCCGTTGCCCCGGGTAGCGGCGCGTTGCAAGCGATCGTTTTCATATACCAGGGCGATGGTGCCGCCGTCATATTTGGGCTCCACGCAGTACTCTATGGCTGCATCGGCGGGCAGCTTGCACAGTTTTTTAACCGCGGTATCGAAATCGCGGAGGTCTTCGGCGTTATAAGAGTTGTCGAGCGACAACATGGGCGTGAGGTGCGCCACCTGGTTGAAGCTGGCCGTCAGGTCTTTGCCCACCCGTTGGGTTGGCGAGTCGGGAGCAACGAGGCTCGGGTGTTCGGTTTCGAGGCGTTCGAGCAGTTTGTAGAGCTGGTCGTATTCGTAATCGCTGACGACGGGGTCGTTTTGCACGTAGTAGCGCCACTCGTGGTAAAGGATCACGCGGCGCAACTCGTCGGCGAGTTCGGCGGGGTTTTCGGCGAGCAGGGCCTCGGCCGGCGTCTGGAGCAGTTGCTTGGAGCGCTCGTAGAGGTGGCGTTGTTCGTCGGTGGCGTACATTTGGACAGGTGTGTTTACGAGCAAAAGTTACGAAACAATAACGGCGCAAAGTTTTCCTTTTCGACGGAAAACTTTGCGCCGTTGGTCGTAATCACAAGGAATTTTTACCTGGTGTTACATTTTTTTCAAAGCGAGGATGGCGAGGGCTTTTGCTTTTTCGAGGTTGTCGTGCGGCTCGTCGGTCATATCCACGGTGAACTGGAAGCAAAGGTGGTTTTTCCAGACAACCAGCGTGGTCGTAGAATTGCTCCACAGGGCGCCGTCGCCGAGGCCATCGACGCGTTCGTTGTATACGTCGCCCCGGTTTTTGAGGTAGTTGTCGTACTGCTGACGCGCCATCTCGGGCGTGCGGAAATCGAGTACCTGGGAAGCGATGGAGTTGCGGGACGAAACCGCCTGCGAACCCTTCATGCTGGCGTTTTCACGGGCCGCCCAGTCGGGTTTGTTCCAGTAACGCAGGCAATAACCGCGTTCGACCAGCGAGCGTTCGTTGTAGGCATCGCGCTGAACGTCGATGGAAAACATTTCCACGATCTCTTTCTGGGTAACAAGTTGACAGCCCGCATCGAGCCAGGGGTTACCATGTATAACCTGCTTCTGAGTGCTTGTATCGGCGGGCGTAGCCGAAGTTTGCGTGTTTTCAGATGCAGGGTTTTGCTGGCAGGCAGCCAACAGGAGCAGTAAAGCGAATAATGTAAGGCGCATGGTTGGATAAGTCTTGTGTTTCGGGTTTCATACAGCAGCCAGAAGGGAGAATGACTCCGTTTTTTCCTTTACAACTGCACAAACCGCTATTTTCAGGTGCAAAAATAAAGCCGATCTCGTCAATACAAATGGTGCTCACTTTCGCCGGTTTACTGCTCAAATGGTGAATTTGGCCTAAAAAAATTGCCCCTGCGGGTGTAGCGGGACTTTTATTCCGTTCTTTTGCCCCGTTAACAGCAATAATTTTCATTTCTGTATTGAATTAAAAAACGACACAAGCACACCGAAACATGGCACAGCAGAACAATGAAATCTGGGGACACCCCCGCGGGTTATCCCTGCTCTTTTTCACCGAAATGTGGGAGCGTTTCAGCTACTACGGCATGCGGGCAATTTTTACGCTCTACATGACCAACGCCCTGCTCATGACCAACAAACAAGCCTCCCAGATCTACGGTAGTTACACGGGTCTCGTGTACCTGACGCCTTTGCTCGGCGGTTATATTGCCGACAATTTCTGGGGCAACCGCCGCTCGATCGTGGTGGGTGGCCTGTTGATGGCGCTCGGGCAATTTTTGATGTTCGGCAGCGCATCCATGTACACCAATGCCGGCCTGGCCGTGACCATGATGTGGGGCGGCTTGCTGTTTCTGATCGTGGGCAACGGTTTTTTTAAGCCCAATATCTCTTCCATGATCGGTCAGATGTATGCCGAAGGCGACCGCCGCCGCGATGCCGCTTATACGATCTTCTACATGGGTATCAACCTGGGCGCATTTATTGCCCCGCTGCTGTGCGGATACCTGGGCGACACCGGCAACGCCGCCGATTTCAAATGGGGCTTCCTGGCCGCCGGTATCGGTATGATCCTGGGCACGGTGTTATTCCAGACCCAGAAAGACAAATACGTAGTGACGCCCGAAGGCCAACCCATCGGCGCTACGCCCAACAGGGCGGTCAGCACGACCAATGAAGCAGGCTCCGGAGGCCTGGGCGGCAGCCAGATCGCGATGGGCGTCGGTATTTCCGTCGCGTTGTTTCTTGTTTTTTCCTTTTTGGTAAAATTCGACACCGTGGCTTCGCTGATTTATAGCGCCACGATCGGCATGGCCATCATGATCATCACCGACAAGTCGCTGACCAAAATCGAGCGCGATCGTATTCTCGTACTGTATGTTTCGGCGTTCTTCGTGGTGTTCTTCTGGTCGGCCTTCGAGCAAGCGGGCGCTTCACTGACCTTCTTTGCCGACAAGCAAACCGACCGGACTTTGTTCGGCTCCACCATCCCGGCCAGTTATTTCCAAAGCGTCAATGCTGTGGCCGTCGTGTTGCTGGCCCCGGTTATTGCAGCCATCTGGGTTTGGCTGGCCAAGCGCAATTCCGAACCTAACTCCCTGCTCAAGCAATCGCTGGGTCTCATCATTCTGGCGCTGGGTTACGTAGTGATCGCTTTCGGCGTAAAAGGTATGGGCCTGGGCGACAAATCCAGCATGTTCCTCCTGATTGCCCTGTACGTGATCCATACGATCGGCGAATTGTGCCTCTCCCCCATCGGCTTGTCGCTGGTATCCAAACTTTCGCCGATGCGCTTCGTATCGCTGCTCTTCGGCGTGTGGTTCCTGGCCAATGCCATTGCGAACAAAGCCGCCGGCCAGCTGAGCGAATTGTACCCGCCGGCCGGCCGCGAGTATTCTATCGCCGCTGAAAACGGCATCGATGCCGACACTTACAAAGGTCTGCTGGAAGGCACGACGCAGGTCACGCCCGAAATCCAGGCCAAAGCCGCCGAGGCCAACCTGCCGCTCGAATACCCCACCTTCATGGGCAGCCCGGTCAAAGACCTGTATCAGTTCTTTATGATCTTCGTAGGCATGGCCGGCATGGCTGGCCTGGTACTGTTCGGCCTGTCCTTCCCGCTCAAGCGCATGATGCACGGAGCGGATTAGGTTTTGGGTTTTGGGTGTTAGGTTTTGGCAAAAGGGTTACTGCTGCTCTCGAAGCGGGTATTGGGTGTTAGGTGTTGGGTTTTGGCAAAAGGGTTACTGCTGCTCTCGAAGCGGGTGTTGGGTTTTAGGTATTGGGTTTTAGGCCAAAAGGGTTGTTTCTGCTCTCGGGTGGGGGGGCCGTTGCGCTCGAT
>JADZFP010000243.1 GCA_020849825.1 Saprospiraceae bacterium | reverse complement strand
CTTTTGTTTTCCGAAATTCCTCACTGAAGCCTCGATTGTATTTCGAGTTTGTTTGAAACTTTTTGTCTGTTGGATTTGTCATTGTTGATTGACTTTTTAAGTCAACCTATTTTAGGCACACACAAATGATGAATACATTGCGAACGTGTAAGATTCATCATCCATCATTTATCATTCATCATTAAATATGCGTCGGCTCTGGAATTTCGCCAAAGTGCTCGCCTCCTACGGCCTCACCCGCCTTTTGCGGCGGCCGGTGCAGTGGGGGTTGCCGGTCACGGTGAGCATCGAGCCGACCACGGCCTGCAACCTGCGCTGCCCGGAATGCCCTTCCGGACTGCGCGCTTTTACACGCCCGACGGGCAATTTGCGCGCCGATTTTTTCCGCCAATTGGTCGACGAACTGCACAAAGACCTGATTTTCCTGATCTTTTATTTTCAGGGCGAACCCTTTATCAACCCCCGGTTTCTCGAAATGGTACGCTACGCCCGCGACCGCGGACTGTACACGATCACCAGCTCCAACGGACATTTTTTTGACGACGACACCGCCCGCCGCACCGTCGAATCGGGCCTTAACCGGCTGATTATTTCCGTCGACGGTACCACGCAGGAAGTGTATGAGCAATACCGCGTCGGGGGGCAGCTCGAACAGGTGCTCGAAGGGGCGCGGCGACTGGTGTACTGGAAAAAAAAACTCGGCAAAAAATATCCCCGTATCGTTTTTCAAATGCTGGTAGTGCGCCCCAATGAGCACCAGATCGGCGATTTTCGCCGCCTTGCGCGCTCGATCGGCGTGGACGAAGTGCGCCTGAAAACCGCCCAGGTATATGATTATGCCCATGGAAATCCATTGATTCCGACCCTCGACCGCTTTGCGCGCTACCGGCAAAACGCCGACGGCAGTTGGTCGGTTAAAAACGCGCTGGCCAACCATTGCTGGAAACTCTGGCATGCCTGCGTGATTACCTGGGACGGCATGGTGGTGCCCTGCTGTTTTGATAAAGACGCCCGCCACCGCATGGGCGACCTCAAAACGACGCCCTTCCGCACGCTTTGGCAGGGCGAGGCTTACCGGAATTTCAGGCAGGCCATTTTACAAGGCCGTGATAAAATTGACATTTGCACCAATTGCACGGAGGGTTGCCGCGTTTGGGCCTGATGAACTTTTTCTCATAAACCCTTATCTACCTTATACCCCCCATCAACCTCCTTAACACAGCGATGATGACCATAAAAGAAGCACAGGAAACCGTGGACCAGTGGATTCGGACCATTGGCGTGCGGTACTACGGCGAACTGACCAATACGGCCATTTTGATGGAAGAAGTGGGCGAGGTGGCGCGTTTGATGGCGCGTTTGTACGGCGAACAATCGTTCAAAACACCCGAACAGGCCGCCACGGCAAAAGAGGACCTGGCCGACGAAATGGCCGATGCGTTGTTTGTCCTCATCTGCCTGGCCAACCAGACGGGCGTCGATCTGAGCGCCGCCCTGGAAAAAAATTTGCAGAAAAAAACCGTCCGCGACGCCGCCCGCCATGCGGCCAATGAAAAACTGCGTTGAAACATGCCTTTGCCTGTTGCCCAAAAACTGGTTGCTTTTTTGCAGCAAAAAATCCTGTTCCGGCCGGTCCGGCTGCCGGCGGATTACCGTTTTCAATTCGATCAGCCTTTCGAAGAGGTCTGGGTGCCCGCTGATGACGCCGGCGTTCGCCTGAATGCGCTGTTTTTTCCTGCCCCGCAACAACCAGCCCGCGGAGTGGTGTTGTACTTCCACGGTAACCGCGACAATTTGCAGCGCTGGGGGCGCTATGCCGCTGATTTTACCCGGCTGGGGTACGATTTTTTAGCGCCCGATTACAGGGGCTACGGAAAGACGCCCGGCTTTCCTGATGAAAAAGTGTATTGCGCTGATGCAGAGCGGGTTTACCGGTATTTGTGCGACCAATACCCTCCGGAAAAAATTGTGCTGTACGGTCGCTCGCTGGGTTCGGGTCTGGCGACTTATCTGGCCGCCCGCGTGTCTGCCAGAATGCTGATCCTGGAAACGCCTTTCGACAACATCCGGAGCCTCATGGCCAGTCACCTGCGGCGCGAAACGCTTCCCTTCGAGCCCGTCTACCACTTCCCCAACGACCGGCACCTCGATCTGGCCGACCTGCCAGTCCTGATCTTTCACGGCACCCGCGACCGCGTAGTGCCCTTCGCTTCGGCCGCCAAACTGCGGCAATTCCTCAATCCGGACGACGAGTTTGTCACGATCAACGGCGGGGCGCACAACAACCTCGACCAGTTTGCCCTGTACCACGAGCGGTTGAAGGCATGGTTGTAGGGTTTTGGGTGTTAGGTTTTGGGTTTTGGCAAAAGGGTTATTGCTGCTCTCAGGATATGCCTGTGGTTCGGGTAGAAATTAACCACGGCTCGCGCGAGGCTTAGCCTCGTGACATTGTCCGAAAGCAGAAATAACCCTTTTGCCAAAACCCCAACACCCAACACCTCACACCCAACACCTAGTTCAGCGAAAACTGCACGGTCACCCCGGCGTTCAGCGTCGTGATGGGGAACGACTGCGAGGTTTTCGGTACGGTGCGGCGGTAGTCGGTGAAGAGGCGCAGTTTCAGGCGTTTGTTGAGCGCGTAGTCCACCGAGGGGTTGATGCTGATGGTGCGGGCGCCGCGGGTCGGCACAGCTTCTTCCAGTTGGTCGAGGCGGTGGTTGACGGTGATATCGTCGCGCACTTCCATGTCGAACTTGAAGTTCATGTCGTTGCTCGAACCGGCCGAGCCGCCCGAGGGCGGAGGCGTGGTGCTGCCGGGTTTCGGTTTTTTCGACTTGCTGCCTTTTTTGTTCTTTTTACCCGTCAGGAAGGGGATGTTTACGTTTTTCAAACGGTATCCGAAGCCGACTGAGTAGGAAGTCGAGCGGGTTTCGGCGAGCTGGTAGTCGATGAAAGACATGGCCAGGGTGCGCTGCTTTTTGAAGTCGGCGCGGAAGCTCATGTCGTTTTTCAGTTTGACGTCGAGGCCAAACAAGGGCGCGAACTGCTCGTTGATGACCACCTGCGGAATCTCGTAACGCGCGATGTAGTTGTAGTTGAGCGTATCCACCTGGTAGGGTGTCGACGGGTTGTAGAAAATGTCCGTGTTGTACGAGTTGACCGTGAGGGTGCTTTTGTAGCCGTGTGACAACTGTACGCTCGTGAAAATATCTTTCAAATTGCCGATTTTCGACAGGCCGTTGTAATTCAGTTTCCAGTTGACGGCCGGCAGTGTTTTGAAGATATTGAGGTTCACGGTGTTCGGGTCTTTGTCGGTATAGGCCGCGATAAACGACGGAATCAGTACCTCCTGTTGAATTTTACCATAGCCATAGCGATAGCCCGAGCCGTCGAGTTCGTGCGGATCGACGTTGCCGGCGGTATTGCCCAGGCGGTTCGACACGATGGCGCGGTTCGACTGGTAGCGGGCGAAAAGTCCGTCGAGATCGTTGTTGAACAAGGTGTTGACGGCAAAATAGGAGATGGTGTACGAGCCCAGGTCGCGCGCGGCACGGTGCTGGTAGTCGACCGAATCGGGGCTGAGGTTGAAGTTCTGGTCTTTGAACAATTCGGTGCTGTTGCGCACATACTGCCGGTTGGCATTCAGTTCGATGCGGAAATCCTGGAAAGGCTCCACGGTCATGCCGGCGTCGAAGTTCTGGGTGTAGTTGCGCATCACCTGTTGGTTGAGTTCGGGGCGCTGCGTAATCCAGCCGTTGCGCGCGGCCTCGTCGAGCCAGCTGGACTCCGGTTGAACGCCGGCCACGAATGCCCAGCCCGGAGCGGTAAAG
>JADZFP010000242.1 GCA_020849825.1 Saprospiraceae bacterium | reverse complement strand
GCCACAGGTAATCCAGCGGAACCACCAGGAAGTGCAGCAAGCGCGAAAACGGAATCAGCAGCACGATCAGGTACGCGCCCACGATATGCAGTTTGATTACCCAGGGCAAGGCGCTTACCGCCCCGGTATCGGGCTGAAAACGGAATATGGACCACAGGTAGGGCGTCAGCACCGAGGCAAACCAGGAAGACCCCCAGCGGAAATTGTAAGCCACCCACAGCCCCGTGACGACCTGCGTCATCAGAAGAAACAGAATGACATAGTCCATTTTGCTGGTCAGGATGGCCACGCGGGGATTGCTGAGCCGCCGGTAGATCAGGTTGCCCAGGCCGATGAGCACGGCGATGGCAAAAATAAAAGCGGTAACCTCCAGCACGATCAGCCGGACCGGGTGGCTGTTCCACAGCAGCACGCCGCGCGGGATCAGAAAAGCCGACAAATGACCGAAGACCAAAAAGAGCATGCCCATGTGAAAAGGCACCGAGCCCCAGAACAACTGCCGGCCTTCCAGAAACTGGGTGGACAGGGAGGTGAATTTGAACTTAGTCGCCGTGTAGCGCCAGATCGTTCCGATCAGGAATACAGCCAGGGCAATGTAGGGCAACCCGACCAGGAAAAAGTTATTGAGCGCGTTAAAAAAGCTATCCATAGGTGTTTCGTTTATAGCGGCGTAATGAAACGGATTGGTTTTCAAAGTGCCTTGGCGTCTTCCAGCCTGGCCTCGGCATGGATGTTGCGCAGAAAATCCGAATTTTCCTCGTGCAGCACGGGGTCTTCAAAGCCGAAATCCGCCTGCAATACGTGGTACAGTGCCTGGAGGGCGTTGACGTAAACGAGGTAGTGCTCATCGTCGCCACCGGGGCGCTCGATGATGGTTTTATAGCGTTTTTTGTAAAATTTGTCTTTCAACGCCACCTCGCCGGGGTCGAAAGCCTGGACCATGAGCACGATAGCGGGCGCCACGATGCGTTCCACGAGTTCCGCGCGCAGGGCCTCATCCTGCATTTTGGGCAACAGGCGCAATACGTTGGAAAGGTGGTCGGCCAGTTCGACGCCGCAATCGTTGCCGGCTTCCCGGTGTTCGCGGTTGAGATTGACGAGCAATTCGCCGCGCTTGTAGTCGTCGCCGAACATCACGTATCCCAGGTCGAGCGTCGTGACGGATTGCACGTCGAAAGACCGGACAAACAATTCGGCCTGCAATTTGGGCGGCAGCCCGGTCATGTGCCCGGTAAAAGGCTGCAAGAGGGCGCCTGCTTCCGGATAGCGAGTATCCAGGAGTCGTTGAGCCGTTTGGAGTTGTTGGTCGAAACCGGCTTCCGGGTAAGCGTAGAGCGCCGCCAGATCGGTATAATGCGCTATTGTATTTTGCATGGATATCGGGTTTTCAGTATCGTTATTGAATACGTTGCAATGTTTCTTTAAATCCGAAACCGACACTGCCCTTGGTATCGCCGGTGAATTCGAGCATTTCGATGGCCTGCTCGCGGTGGGCGGGCGGAATAACGAATCTCTCGTCGAATTTAGCCAGGGACGTCAGGTTGTAAATGGCATCCGCCGTATGCGGGTCGAGGCCGGCTTCCCGCAGCGACTGCGCTACTTTTTCCTTGGGAATATCGCCCACCGTCACATCGCGGCGGTGGATGCGCACGGCCATGAGTTTTTTCCAAACGGCTTTGATCTTTTCTTCGTCGCCGGCGGTAAACAGGTTGGCTAAATATTTGAGCGGCATGCGCGCCTGCTCGATGGTGCCCCAAAGTTCGTCGGTGCTGGTGTCGTACAGCCACTTGTCGTTCCAGAACTTGGCGATCGGATCCATTTTGTCGCCTTGTCCGGTGTTCTGGTTGCCCAGGGAAGCCATGACCGGCAACAACGGTGGTACGTAGAAAAGCATCGGCAGAGTGCGGAATTCGGGGTGCAGGGGAAGCGCCAGGCCCCATTCCTTGACAAACTTATAGGTTGGCGAATATTGGGCGGCTTTGATCGTGGAATCCGGCATGCCGTTTTCCTTGGCCGCCTGGATAACCGCCGGGTCGAAGGGATCGAGCAACATGTTCAGTTGGCGGTCCACCAGGTTGTTGTCGTTGTCGGAGGCTGTGTTTTCGATCTGGTCGGCATCGTACAACACGACGCCGAGATAACGGATGCGCCCCACGCAGGAGTGCATGCAGGCCGGGGCGTACCCGGCTTCTAAGCGCGGATAGCAGAGTATGCACTTTTCCGATTTGCCCGCGTGCCAGTTGTAGTACGATTTTTTGTAAGGGCAGGCGGTGACGCACATGCGCCAGGCACGGCAGACCTGTTGGTTGATGAGCACCACGCCGTCTTCACCCCGTTTGTAAATGGCGCCGGAGGGGCAGGAGGCCACACAGGCCGGGTTCAGGCAGTGGTTGCAAATACGCGGCAGGTAGAAGAACGCCAGGCGTTCGAGTTGAAACATGGCTTCCTGCTCGGCGGCCGACAGGTTGTGCATATTCGGGTCTTTGCGGGCGTAATCGGGCGTTCCGCTCAGATCGTCGTCCCAGTTGGGGCCCATTTTGATATCGATGGGCTTGCCGGTAATGAGCGATACGGGCCGGGCGGTGGGCTGGTCGTCCAGGGCCGGCGATTCGATGAGGTCTAAATAGCGGTAAGTAAACGGCTCGTAATAGTCGTCGATGACGGGCAGGTTCGGGTTGTGAAAGATATTGAGCAGCCCTTTCTTTTTGCCGGCGCCCCGGAGTTCGATGCCGTTTTTCTGTTTTTCCCAACCGCCCTTGTAAATGTCCTGGTCTTCCCATTTCGTTGGGTAACCGGTGCCGGGTTTGGTTTCCACGTTGTTCCACCACATGTATTCGGCGCCTTTGCGGTCGGTCCAGATATTTTTGCAGGCGATAGAACAGGTATGGCATCCGATGCACTTGTCGAGGTGAAACACCATTGATATTTGAGCGCGTACGTCCATAATAGTATCTTATTTTTTTGATAAGCCTG
>JADZFP010000241.1 GCA_020849825.1 Saprospiraceae bacterium | reverse complement strand
GTCCTTTGGTCATTTCTCTACCCGTTCTATTGTCCGATGCTCAAATCTCGCACCCTCTTTCTGCTTCTTGCCCTGGGGTTGCTGGCTGTTTGGTTTTTCGCCTCCCGCGGCCGTAAAAACACCGACGTCCCGACTTCCGCGCGCCCCAACGACCCCTGGGTGTTCCGCTCCGTGCTCGACAAACAGCCGCGCATGATCACCTTCGCCCTCGACGACCAGCTTTGGGTCGCCTACTCCACCGACTCCTGCGCGCTCTACAAGGCCTGGAGCGGCAGTGCCGCCTTCGAAGGCGCGGTGTACAACATGCGCCACGGGCCGCAACCCATGAGCGTAGGGCCAGCCTGGTTTGAAAATACGCACAAACGCCCCTGGGTGGTCAAAACCGCGGCCGGCGAAGAAACGCCGCGCACCGACTACCGCGGCCACCGCTATACCAAGGGCGGCCATGCAGAAATTATGTACGATCTCGTATTGGCCAGCGGCCAGCGCATCCGGATCAATGAACAGCCGGAAATGGTCAATATCGACGGTCAGCGCGGCTTCCAGCGCACTTTTGCCATGTCGGGCGCGCCCGATGGCGCCGAGGTCGTGCTGCGCGCCAACGCTTCCAGCATCGCCGACGCCTCATCGATCGAAACCAACGGCGCCTGGAAAACCATCGACTCCAAAAACTTGCCCCCTGTCGCCGACAACCTGCACGCCGTGGCCGTCGACGGCGAACAGACCCTGCGCCGCAACGCTTCCACGACGCTGACAACCATGTTCATCAGCGTGCCCTGCATTCCCAATCCTTTCGATGCCGAACGTAAAAACGAGGAAGAAGGCGAACAAACCGTCAGCCCAGGCGAACGCCTGATGGCCAAAAGCGACTGCCGCACCTGCCACAACGCCGAGGTCAAAACCGTGGGCCCCGGCTATGCCCAGATCGCCCAGCGCTACAAAAACACCCCCGAAAACATCGAAAAACTTGCCCAAAAGGTCATGGCAGGCGGCGCAGGCGTCTGGGGCGTAGCCGCTATGAGCGCCCACCCCGACCTCCAGCCCGACGATGCCAAAGCGATGATAGCCTACGTGCTCTCCCTCGACGAAGGCGAAGACGACGGCGAAGGCGGCCTGGTCACCAATCTCTCCGACATCCCTGCCGGCAAATGGCTGAGCCCGGAAGCAGTAAAAGAGCAGGACCTTACGCCCGGGCTTCGGGTAAAATTGTTTCAGCTGGATAAAGCGCCCAACACCTTCGCCGACATCAGTTTTGCCGGCAAACCGACCCTCGAAGGCGCCATGGGCCAGGTGGAAGCCAACTACGATGGCTTCGGTGAATTTAAAAACAACTTTGCCCTGCAAGCCGAAGGCTACCTGTACCTCGAAAAAGACGACAATATCCTGCTCACGCTCGCTTCCGACGACGGCTCGCGGCTCTTCCTCGATGGGCAATTGCTCATCAACCACGACGGCTGGCACGGCTCCACCCCCAAAGAAGCGGAAGTCGCCCTGCGTGCCGGTTACCACCCCATTCGGGTGGAGTATTTCCAGGCGGGCGGCGGTCGCGGCCTTTCGCTGCAATGGACGCGCTCCGGCAGCCCGGAAACCAAAGCCATTCCGATACAGAATTTTGCCCACATGCGCGGCGGCGACCCGGCGGCCATGGTGCTCGGCGGGGGAAGCCAGGCGATCCCGGGCGACGGCGTGCCCTTGAAAGACGTTCACCCGGCTTACGACCTTTCGCAGGCCCGCCCCGAAGAGTTTTTGCCCAAAGTCGCCGGCATGGATTTCCTCAGCGACGGACGTCTGGTCGTGTCGACCTGGGATGCCATGGGTGGTGTGTACATCCTCAGCAACGTATCCAGCGGCGACCCGAAAAAGATCAAGGTCAAGCGCATTGCCAAAGGCCTCGCCGAACCCCTCGGCCTCAAAGTGGTCGACGACACCATCTTCGTCCTGCAAAAACAGGAACTCACCAAACTGGTCGACACCGATGGCGACGACATCATCGACGAATACCAATGCTTTGCCAAAGGCTGGCTGGCTTCGGCCAATTTCCACGAATTTGCCTTTGGACTGGCCTACAAAGACGGGCATTTTTACGCCGCATTGGCTACCGCCATCCTGCCCGGCGGCGCCAGCGCCCGTCCGCAAATCCTGGATCGCGGCAAATGCGTCAAAATCAGCCGGCAGGACGGCAGCATCGAATTCGTAGCCCGTGGCCTGCGCACGCCCGACGGTGTGGGGCTGGGCGCCAACGGCGAGATCTTTATCACCGACAATCAGGGCGACTGGCTGCCCTCGTCGAAACTCCTGCTGGTTACGCCCGGCGCATTTTTCAACTCCTACTCGGTCGACAGTGTCACTGTGGCCCAAATGCCCGTCACCCCGCCCGTGGTGTGGTTGCCACAGGACGAGATCGGCAACTCGCCCACCCAGCCGTCGTATCTGAAAGACGGTCCTTATCAGGGGCAGGTCATTTTCGGCGACGTGTGTTACGGTGGTTTACAACGCGTCAGTACCGAAACGGTCAATGGCGTCATGCAGGGTTGCGTATTTCGTTTTACCCAGGGCCTCGAAGGCGGAACGCACCGCCTGGCCTGGGGCCCCGATGGCGCGCTGTACGTGGGCATGATCGGCAACCCCGGCAACTGGGGCCAGGAGGGCAAACTCTGGTACGGCCTGCAACGTATGAAATACAACGGCAACTCGGTGTTCGAAATGCTGGCCGTACGCGCCAAAAGCAACGGTATGGAAATCGAATTCACCGAACCGCTGCGCGATGGCGACGGGTGGAACCTGTCGCATTACCTCGTCAAACAATGGCGCTACCAACCCACATTCAACTATGGCGGCCCCAAACTGGATGAAACCACGCTGGACGTCAAATCAGCCACCGTCTCTGCCGACGGCAAAAAGGTATTCCTCGAAATCCCGGGCCTGAAAGCCGGGCACGTCGTCCATATCCGCCTGCGCAACCTGCCGCTCAGCGCCCTGAACCACGAAATCTGGACCACCGAGGCCTGGTACACCCTCAACGAAATACCGGCCGGGCAAGCTGGCGAGGTCTCCGCCGCTCCGGCGCCGGCCGCGCCACTGCCCGACAACACGCTCAGCGAACGGGAAAAAGCAGAAGGCTGGAAACTCCTGTTCGACGGTCAAAGCCTCAACGGCTGGCACAACTACGGCAAAACCACCATCGGCGCCGCCTGGATCGTTCAGGACAATGCCATCCACCTCGACGCCAAACCGCGCGGCGAAGGTGAATGGCAACAAAAAGAAGGCGGCGATATCCTGACCAATGAATCGTACAAAGACTTCGAACTGGAACTCGACTGGCGCATCGGTCCCTGCGGCAACTCCGGTATTTTCTACAACGTCATCGAAGACCCCGCCAAATACGGCTACGGCTGGATGACCGGCCCCGAAATGCAGGTGCTCGACAATGCCTGCCACCCCGACGCCCGCATCCCGAAACACCGCGCCGGCGACCTCTACGACATGATCGCCTGCAAATACGAAACCGTGCGCCCGGCCGGTGAATGGAACCACGTGCGCATTGTTTCCAAAAACGGCAAAATCGAACACTGGCTCAACAACCGCAAACTGGTGACGTACGATCAGAACTCGCCCGAATGGCCCAAAATGATCGCCGCCAGCAAATTCCACGAATGGGCGGCCTTCGGCACCGCGCGGGAAGGCAAAATCGCCTTGCAGGACCACGGCGATCCGGTGTGGTACAAGAATATCAAAATCAGGCGGTTGTAGGTTTTGGGAGTTGGGTTTTGGGTTTTGGGTTTTGGTAAAAGGAGGGTGGATGCTCTCGGGAGGGGGATTAGGTTTTGGGCGTTGGGTTTTGGTAAAAGGAGGGTGGATGCTCTCGGGTGTTTTTTGGGGTTTCGGCGTTGGGTTTTGGTAAAAGGAGGGTGGATGCTCTCGGGAGCAGTTTGAAAATCAGGTTTTCAAACTGCTCCTGAGCGCTTGCATCTTTCTTTGCAACAAGTGGAGCGATATAAATACGGCCTCGTCATCCTCTTTTGTCAGATAGCCGATCTGCCGGGCGATGTCCAGCTGGGTTTCCAGTTCGAATGACGAACCTATAGCGATTTCGATAAAACGCCCGAAATCCTGTTGGGTGCGCCGGCTACACCCTTCGGCAATATTGGACGGCACGGACACTGCCGCGCTGCGAATCTGGGCCGATAATCCAAATTGTTCTTTTGCAGGAAAACCGTCCGTCAGCCGGTAAACGACCGTCACCATCTCAACACCCAGTCGCCAAACTTCAAGTTCCCTGAAATTTCGCATAGAATGATTTGTTATTAAAAATGAAGCGATTACAACTTTAGTCTGACTCAAAAATACTCCGAAATAAAGCCCAAAGGCGCGAACAACCCAAAACCCAACTCCCAAAACCTAAAACCCAATCCCCCTCCCGAGAGCATCCACCCTCCTTTTACCAAAAACCAACGCCCAAAACCTAAAACCCAATCCCCCTCCCGAGAGCCCCCACCCTCCTTTTACCAAAAACCAACGCCCAAAACCCAACTCCCAATACCCCTCCCCGAGAGCATCCACCCTCCTTTTACCAAAAACCAACG
>JADZFP010000240.1 GCA_020849825.1 Saprospiraceae bacterium | reverse complement strand
TCGGTTTGTCGGCCCTTTTTCTCGCGCTGACGGTGGCTTATGTTTACACCCGGGTGACGATGGAAGTGCCGCCGGTAAAACTCCCGGCTTTGTTTTTGTTCAATACCCTCATTCTGCTGGGGAGCAGCTACACGATGATTCAGGCTAAAAAGTGTTACCTGGCCGATGATACGAAGGGCTATCAACAAAACTTGCGACTGACCATTCTGCTTTCCGGTTTGTTCATGCTGATGCAATTACTTGCCTGGACCCTGTTGTTCAACAACAATATTCACCTGAACTCCTCCACAACGACGGCCTACCTCTACGTGATTTCCTTTGTACACCTTGCGCACGTGATTGGCGGGCTGCCATTTCTGGTTGCTTTCTACCGAACGGCGAAAAAAAGGATGGTTGATCCGGTGACGGTACTTGTCTACTTCTCCGATCCGGAGAAACGACTCAAATTGAAACTGTTGACCAAATACTGGCACTTTCTGGACGGCCTCTGGATCTATCTGGTGTTGTTTTTTGGAATCAATTACCTGATTTGAGCCATAAAAAAACCGCCCCCTGCATTCAGGTGGCGGTTCTTAGTATGCCATGAATTGAAATTTCTAAAAACAGTTGTTCAGCGCGTTACCTGAAATTTTTTGGTGACCTGACCGCTTTGCGTGCGGGCAACGGCAATGTAGTTGCCTTCCGGAAGTTGGCTTACGCTGATTTCGGCATGTTCCCACTGAACGGCGCCCGACTGATAAACTACCCGCCCGGTCATATCAAGGAAAACGAGCGACTCGATAAAGTCGTTGCCGTTGAGGTGAATATTCAGCAGGTCGCTAACCGGAGAGGGATAAACCAGAAAGTCCTGACTGGATACCGAAACCGGCGCGCTGTTGCGCTCCATGTTGATCGGAATTTTCAGGGTCAGGCTTTCTCCGGTACTGTTGCTGCCATCGGCCCACATCATGGTGGGGGAGTCGATGGTAAGGACAGCGTAGGCCTGTTCATCAGGTTTGGCGCCGTCTACGATATCGATAATTACGAATTCGAACTGCCCGATTAGCCCGTATCCGCTGACGGAAGTTCCATTTATTCTGGTATAAGCCGATTCCAGACGGCCCTGACTGGGGCGTTTTGAGAGGCAGAGATAAGGCGCATTCATATTCAGCCAGGTATTGGCAAAATAGCGCATCTCAAACAGTGTATCGACTATTTGAGGGCTCAGATTGAGGTCGAGGGTAAAGCCGTACAGGTTGGTCAGCGGCAAAGTATTGTTGCCCAGCGAAACTTCTACTTGCACCAAATCACCAACACCGGGATTGGGTGTCAGTACGTTGAAAAAGAAAGGCAGGTTTTTGGAAGTGGGCGGAATAATCGGTGTGAGATTGTGGGTCTGGCCGTAAAACACCATCAGCGCCAGGGTGTCGTCCGAGGTAATCAGACCGTTACCGTCGGTATCGGCGTGTTTGAGATCGATCGGACTGCCGGTGTACGGGTTCGACCAATTGTCGGCATACTGACCGTACCATTCGAGGCTGGCATTGTTGCGCAGTTCGCCGTCGAGTCCCATGAAATAACCAAGCGGAAGAAGGTCTTTGTTGTTGACCTTGCCATCGTAGTTGATGTCGCCGGCCCAAACGCAATCATCAACGCAATAGGGGCCGGAGGTGCTCAACACGTCGACAACGTTTGCGGTGATTTTCACCAGTTGGCACTGTCCGTTGGACGTGACACAGTAGTTGATTTCCATTTGATCGACCCCCACATAGCCATTCTGCGGCGTGTAGATGAGCAAATTGTTGCCGGAAACAGACTGGTTGTTGATCGTATGGGTAGAGTAACCGGGGTAAAATTGCAGGGCGCCGTGGTCGGGAGCATCGACGACTGAAAAGTCAAATCCGATGAAAGGAATCTGGTAGTTGATGACCATCGGCGTGCTCTTCGGCGTCGTCAGGTCGAAGGTTGCGGCCGAGGGCGGGAGATTGCCTACAATAACATTGACAGCGGCCATTTCGAGGTCGCTGACGAACATGTTTCCAATCTTATAGTAGAAAGTCGCTATGCCGGAGAAGTTGTTGTTGGGGGTAAAAGTTACAGTTCCATTGGGTGTGCTGGGCGAGATGGTGCCCGGGAGGTTGTTGGGAGACACCCAGCTCTTTACGGAAAGATTCCCGATGTCGTTATCCCGGACATTGAGCGTGATCGGCGTGTTTTTTGGTGTAAATACGTAATCGTCCATCGCCATGGTGTTCTGCGTGGGCGTATTCAGAACAGTAACGTTGACCGTTTTGAACACGGTCGGGCCATTGGACAAAACAAACTGGTCGGAGCCGGTATAGTTCAGGTTGGGGGTGTAGCGGAACGAGTAGCCGTTTTGAATGCTTACGGAGCCGTTGGACGGGCCCTGGAACAACGAATAGCCGTTGTAGGTCAAGGGCATGTTCAATGGTGTATTCTTGGCGGTTGCGACCTGAAGCGTATCGCTAACCGGGGCCGCATTGTTGTTGATTCCAATAGTAACAGGCGCCGATTTGCAGTTCAGCAGGGCATCACAAACAGAATAACTGAGGTGAGCAATGCCTGTGTAGCCTGCATCCGGCGTAAAAATGACGTTGTTGCCGGAAATGGAGGCGGTGCCGTGATTGGTCATGGTCAGGGCGCTCAGCGAGAGCGGCCCGTTAGAGCCGGCATCATTGGCCAATACATCAATCGTAACCGGGGCCCCTACCGTTGTGATGGCAAAGTCCGATTTGGGGTTGAGCAATGACGGGTATACGGAAACGCGGTAAGCCTGATAAACCTGAAACGGGTAGTTGCCCGTGTAGATCATTTCAACCGTAAAGTTGTCGACTCCTGTAAAACCGGCATCCGGCTGGTATTTAATCTGGACCGTGGCCGGATTACCATTGCCACCGGGCGACAAAACGGTTTTGGTCACCGTGCCGTGTTGCGGCGCTGGACTGGAGACGTAAATATTCAGATTCAGACCGGAAAGGGTGTCGAAAACGGGGGCGCCGACTGAGGTCACCAAATTCTTGTAGGGACTGCCGCCGCTTTGACTGTAAGCAGTCAGTGGCGACAAGCCAAAGGCAAGTAACAAGAATAAAAATGATCGGGCTAGTGCTAAGCGTAAATTCACATTCATGGCTGCGGTATTAAAAAGACCTCCAAAATTAGAAATCTTCCGGGGAACCTACCAAGTGTGGAGGCGAAAAAAGTAATTTTGTGCTGAAAGTCTATATAAAAAATTGAAAATCAGCGCAATACGAAGAGTTACTGCAATGTGCTGATTTTCAGATTTCTGCATTACCCTAATCTTTTGCACGCAATGCCGGGAGTAAAAAAGTCGGAAAAGGTTCCTCTTCACACCAACAGGGTTTATCAGGCGCTCTGCCATTTGGAAAGCGGCGAAATAAAGCGGTTGGCCAAATACCTGCAGTCGCCATATTTCAACCAAAGCAAAACCCTCAGTAAGTTATTTGAATTGCTGCTTCGGTCAGTCGAAGAGCAGAAAGAGGGATTTGACCGCCACGAGGTCTGGAAGAAAATGTTTCAGGGCGAGCCATATGACGATACCAATTTTCGGAAATACTGCTCTGATCTGTTGAAACTTGTGGAGAACTTTATGGCCCATGAAACGCTCGAACGAGACGAGACACGACAACGGATAAATACGCTGGAATTTGTCGTAAAAGACAAAATTGAGCCGCTTTACAACAGTGTTCTCAGGCAGGCCAGAAACCATGTAGACGCAAATTCTTACCGAAATCTTTATTACTTCTATAATGCCTACCTGATAGAAAGACAGTATTACGCTATGTCTGATTTTGATGTGAGGCTGTATGTCCGTCCCAACATTGAAGAGATTTCATACAATCTCGATATATTTTACTGGATCGAAAAACTCAAAATACAAATCGCCGTTTTAAGTCAGAAAAAAACCAGAAGCCATGAGTACGCTGTAAACTTCATGGAGGAGATCATTGCTTTTTTGCAAAAGTTTCCCCTGGATTCTATACCGGAACTATCATTATACTATTATTCATTTTTAACGCTTTACGACGAGGGGAACCTCAATAACTACTACAAATTAAGGTCGTTGCTGGATGAATACGGCAACGATATGCCCCAAAAAGAAGCTGTTGAGTTGTACGACCTGGCTCTCCATTATTGTACCGGTAAACTAAACCAGGGCGATCGGGTTTTCCTGCAGGAATATTTCGATGTTTTTGACGAGGCTATGCTTCGTAAAATTTTCATTTTGAATGGTGAATTGGCTTCCTGGCGTTTTAACAATGCTATTGGCGTAGCCCTGCGTCTGGGTAAAATGGACTGGGCTGAAAAGTTTATCACAACGTACAAAGAGAACCTTCCTGCCCAAACCAGAGAAAACACGTCGTCATTCTCTTTGTCCAGGGTATACCTTTATCAAAAGCGGTACAAGGATGTGTTGAGGATATTGCAAAATGTTGATTATGAGGATATTGGGTACAACCTTATTAGCAAGGCCGTACTAATTATTACCTACTATGAACTGGATGAAGTGGATGCGCTGGATTCCTTCCTCGAATCCTTCCGCGTTTTCCTCAATCGCCACAAAAATATACCCGCCCAGCGCCGAAAAAGTTACCTCAACCTGATCAAGTACGTCCGCCGGCTCACCCGCCTGCTCCCCAATGACCAGGCTGGAATTACCCGGCTCCGGGAGGAAATCATACGTGAAAAGGCCTCTACCGTCAACCACGAATGGTTGCTGGAAAAACTGGCCGAACTGGATGGTTAAACAACGCCCGTCGTCAAGGCTTTCGTTCCGGACAATTTTATCAACCGCGCCGCGTTTTTCTTGTCGCTGTACAAGAAAAAAACCGCCATGTATCTGACAATCAAAAAGATATTCGTACTCGCTTCGCTAATCTTTTTCATGACGCCCAACCAGGGTCATGCGCAAAACAAATCTGCTCGGGCAGGGGCGCTCAGCCAGGAGGCAATTGCACAACTTCATCTTGCCGAGGATACTTTGGCTATCCTTGCTTTCGCCGTAGTCAACGATTCTCTGGAAACCACCCGTTTCGGCGCCTGTCGTGCCCTCATTACCTGTCTGGTACGCAACCTCAAAGCGGAAAATTCTTTCAACTATCCGTTCAGCAGGCTCAAAAGCCTGTCTATCATGGCGCCTCCCGACAGCAGCTTCCGCATTTTTACCTGGCAGCTGTTTGTCAATGATTCCACTTACCGGTATTACGGCGCCATTCAGATCAACCGCGGCGAGCTGGAACTTTATCCGTTGATCGACCGTAGTTTTGAATTTGAAGCACCTCCTCCTTTTTACGAAAAATACAGCCCCGAGCGCTGGTATGGCGCCCTTTATTACAATTTGCGCCAGTTTGATACCCGTGAAGGACGCAAGTATCTGCTTTTCGGATTCGATGCCTATTCCTTTTTTGAAAAGAGAAAGGTGATCGAAGTGCTGCATTTTGATGCAAAAGGCAAACCCGTGTTCGGCGCCGAAGTGTTTGCCAATATGCCTGGCCGGGAACGCGGCCCGCAAGTATCGCGCCTGATCTTTGAATACGCTTCCGACGCTTCGGTGCGGGTCAATTGGGACGAACAGTACCAGATGGTGCTTTTCGATCACCTGATCCCCATGGCGAGCCCTTACGGCCGCGGAATGGCTATGGTGCCGGATGGCAGTTACGACGGACTTAAACTGGACAAAGCCGGCCGCTGGGTATGGGTTGATAAGGTATTCAACGATGTGATGGAGGAAGCGCCGCGTCCCGAACCCATACTCGACGATCGAAAGGGCAAAGACATTACCGGTAAGCCTAAACAGAGCAAAGGGGAGCGGCGTCCCTGATTCAACGAATCAGCGCCAGGTCCCCGGTTTTTACCATAATTCGCCCGTCAATCAGTTCGAGCTCCGCCCGGAATGCGTATATGCCCCCCGGCGCCCATTCGCCCCGGATTTTTCCGTCCCAACCCGCATCGGGATCGTTGGCTGGCAGGTTTTCTTTTAAATATACCAGGTCGCCCCAGCGGTCTGTGATTAACATGCGCCGTATTTGCCTGACGCCGGCGTCGGCACTCAGATAATAGCGGGCGTTGGGCCCTTCGCTTTCTCCCGGGCTGAACACATTCGGGGCATAGACAAAACCCTCGGTGGAAGGGCAAAATTCGCGAAACAACAACCCAATCTGCACAATGGAATCGCAGCCGTTGGCCGCCGAGCCAGTCAGTATTTCCAGGCCGGACGGGTTGTCGCGGTCGTACCGCTTGTTGTTGATAATCCTGAACTCATCTGGACAAAGCGAGTCGATCAGAACCGAATCCGGCACAGGAATCACTTCGAGGTCGATGTGAATGATGCTGTCGCAGCCATTGCTTGCGCCGTTTTCGATGGTTTCTTCACCCAGATAAAAATTGGCGTGATACGGTACGTTATTGACCCAAATGGTGTCGCCGCTGCAGATGCTGCCGTCGAGCAAGGCCATTGTTGCCGAAAAAAAAGTCAGATCAACGTGGATGATGCTATCGCCTCCATTGGCTGCCGCACCGGGCAGCGTATCAATTCCGGACGGGTGGTCGGGGCTGTAAAACTGTCCGTTAATCAGCAATAACTGGTTGTTGCAGAAGGTATCGCGATAAAAAAAATGGCCTGGAATAGTGTCGCAAACGGCGGCTTTCAGTCCGTTGTACGGGCTCAGAAATACCAGAAAATAAATAACGATTCGCGACCGCTGGAGGAGGGTAGTGCGCGTCATAGTTGTTTTTCAGTTTTGTCAAAAAAACATGCCTCCCCGTACGACAAGGCCGTTGCCGGTCGGGCAAGCATTGTCGGGCGGGAAGGCATGTGATTAAATTCCAAAGGACGATGTTAGTCCTTTTTCAATCCCTGTTCCAGTTTTTCCAGCCGCGATTCGAGGCTGTCGGTACGCTGACGCAAGGTGGCATTTTCCAGTTTTAATTGTTCAATCTGGGCTTGTTGCTCCTGAATGGCTTTGACCGTCAGCACACTGAATCCTGCATAGTTGAGCGCAAGGTATTGCTCCGTACCTTCCTGATTGCTGGCTGAGCCGACGAGTTCGGGAAACAGCGTTTGAACATCCTGAGCGAGGAAGCCGATCGAACGCGCTTGTTGGGCGGCATCATGACGGTAATGGTAGGTAACGGGTTGAAGCAACATCATTTTATCCAGCACCTTGTCGAGGCCGAGCACGTCGCGTTTCAGGCGGCGGTCGGAAGCCGTGTACACGCCATTGACGGCAAATGTACCTACCGGGTCGCCGCCATTGGCGCTGTTAAACAACTGGAGGGTTGCATCATTCTCATTGACCGAGATGGTCCAATTTTCGCCGCTAAGGGCATTTTGAAGGGTGATTCCGCCTTTGTCGTGGTACAAAGTCAGTTGTGAATTGGTGGGCGCGCCGCCTATGCTGGCATGCCCGTTGACGCCGCTTAAAATGAAGCCTGCGGCCGAGCCTGATTTTATCGTAATATTGGAAGCGTCGTTGGTGCCGAGCAGGAAGCCGTTGGCATTGTGCTGGAGGAATGCATCTGGAGCGCCCGCGCCGTTCGAAAGTCCGATCAAAGGATTGGTGCCTTCCACGCGGACGATTTCGTTGCTGCCGCCTTTTACGTGGAGTTTGGCAGCCGGCGCATTGGTGCCGACACCGACATTTGCCGAGTTGGTATTGGAAATATTGGCGCCCGAGGCTGCCCAAAGATTGAGGCCGCCATTGGCCAGAATGGTATCCAGGTTGACTTCGGTATTGGTCTGTGAAATTTTCAACTTGGTGCCGTTGAGGCTCAGCGTTTGAAGTTCGTTGTCGGGGTCGTTGTCGGCGTCTCCTGTGTTGTTAATCACAAAGTTGGGTGCTGTGCCAGTGATGCTGATACCGGTTCCGGCCGTGTAGTTATTGCCGGCGGGCAGATTGACAGAGCCGCCTCCATCGGAGAGCGTAAGCACGTTGCCGGCCAGGCTTAGGGTCTGGAGTTCGTTGGTTTCATCCAGATCGCCGGTGTTGTTGATCACAAAATTGGGTGAAGAACCGGTGATATCGATCCCGACGCCGGCAGCGTAGTTGTCGCCCGAGCCGCCGCCGCCACCCGTGTTGTCGTTGGCCGGCAACCATGCGGCGCCGCTCCATTTGAGCACCTGGCCGGCGGTAGCGCCTTGCTGGGCCAGATTGAGGGGGCTGCCGAGGGTGCCGTTTCCGACGAGGGTCAATCCGGTTTTTGCCGTTTGAGCCCCCCAGTCGTCGCCCGGGACGTCGTCGGGTCCCCAACTGCTGCCATTCCAGGTCATCACCTGGCCGTTGGTAGCGCCCTGTTGGGCGAGACCCAGTACGTTGCCGGCGACGCCGGTGCCGCTCAGGGTTGTGTTGGTTTGCACAAATTGTGTGCCCCAGTTATCAGCGCCGGTATTGTTGTCGGCCGCGGGCGCCCAGGTCGTGCCATTCCATTTGAGCACCTGGCCGTT
>JADZFP010000239.1 GCA_020849825.1 Saprospiraceae bacterium | reverse complement strand
CCTCTAAACCCTCTAAACCCTCTAAACCCTCTAAACCCTCTAAACCTTCATAAACCCTCACCCCCCCTTTCCCCTCACCGCCCCAAATGTATCAGCAGCACGCTCACATCCGCCGGGCTGACGCCGGAAATACGGCTGGCCTGCCCGATAGTGCGCGGCTTGTGGCGGGAAAGTTTGTCGCGGGCTTCGGCGCTGAGGGCCTGCAGGGCGCGGTAGTCGAAATTTTCGTGCAGGCGCACGTCTTCGAGCCGGTTCATGCGCTGCACCATTTCTTCTTCTTTACGGATATAGCCTTCGTATTTGATATTGATCTCGGCCAGTTCCACGTATTCGGGGTCGAAGGGCGTGAGGAATCGCCGCAATTCGGGCACGGCCTGCGCCAACGAACCGATGTTGACTTGCGGGCGCAGCAGGATGTTGTACAGTTTTACCTTTTGCAGCACCGGGGCGGAATCGACGGACACCAGGTAGCCGTTCACCTCGTCGGGGCCGACAGAAGCGTTGCGGAAAAAGTTCTCGATTTCGGTGGCAGCCTGTTGTTTGGCGCGCGCGCGCTCTATGCGCGTATCGGCGCCGTGCAGGCCCAGGCGATGGGCGATGGGCGTGAGGCGCAGGTCGGCATTGTCCTGGCGCAGGAGAATACGGTATTCGGCGCGGCTGGTGAACATACGGTAAGGTTCCTGGGTGCCTTTGTTCACCAGGTCGTCGATGAGCACGCCGATGTAGGCTTCGGAGCGTTTGAGGACCAGGGGCTCCTCTTCTTTCACGGCCAATGCGGCGTTGAGGCCGGCCATCATGCCCTGGCAGGCGGCTTCTTCGTAGCCGGTGGTGCCGTTGATCTGACCGGCAAAAAAGAGGTTTTTCACCAGGTTGGTTTCCAGCGTCAGCTGAAGTTGCGTGGGCGGGAAATAGTCGTATTCGATGGCGTAGCCGGGGCGGAACATTTTGGCGTTTTCCAGGCCCGGAATTTCCCGCAGGGCCTTGTACTGCACGTCTTCGGGCAACGAGGAGGAGAAGCCGTTGATGTAAATTTCGCAAGTGTCGCGGCCTTCGGGTTCGATAAAGAGCTGGTGGGCGGTTTTATCGCTGAAGCGGTCTATCTTGTCCTCGATACTGGGGCAGTAGCGTGGCCCCACGCCCTGGATGCGTCCGGCGAACATAGGCGATTTTTCGAAACCCGTGCGCAGGATGTCATGCACTTTCTGGTTGGTGTAGGTGATGTGGCAGGGCATCTGATCGGTCAGGGGCGGCGTATCGGTATAGGAAAACTTGCCGGCCGGTTCGTCGCCGGGCTGAATTTCCGTACGCGAAAAGTCGATGCTGCGCCCGTCGATACGGGGCGGCGTGCCGGTTTTCATACGGCCGGCTTCGAAGCCCAGTTCCACGAGTTGTTCGGTAATGCCGCGGGCGGCGCTTTCTCCGGCGCGGCCGCCGCCGAATTGTTTTTCGCCGATATGTATGATGCCGTTCAGAAAGGTTCCGTTGGTGAGCACTACCGAGCGGCCGGATATTTCGAGCCCCATGCCAGTGCGCACGCCCTGCACCCGGCCGTCTTTTACCACCAGTCCGTTGACCATTTCCTGCCAGAAATCGATATTCGGGTGGGCCTCCAGCATTTGCCGCCATTTGCGGGCGAACTGCATGCGGTCGCTCTGTGCGCGGGGGCTCCACATGGCCGGGCCTTTCGATTTGTTGAGCATCCGGAATTGCACCATCGTATGGTCGGTGACGATACCGGAATAGCCGCACAGGGCGTCCACCTCGCGCACGATCTGCCCTTTGGCCACGCCGCCCATGGCAGGGTTGCAGCTCATCTGGGCGATAGTTTGCATGTTCATGGTTGCCAGCAGCACCCTGCAACCGAGGTTAGCTGCCGCTACCGCCGCTTCGCAACCGGCATGGCCGGCGCCGACTACTATGACGTCGTATGTTGGGAACATAAGCTGGTTGCAAAACCCTTTTTGGGGCAAAAAAGTTGGCCGGTTGTACCGGAATCCGATTTTAGTTGGCGTTATCGCTTAAAAATTTCAGCCGCATCAACTGGATTTCTTCCCAGGTGATTTCCTCTTCTTTAAGCTCCTTGTACGCCACGTCGAGGTCGTCGGTTTCGGCCTCGGCAAAGTACTCGAGAATTGTTTCGCGCACGTATTCGTCCATGTTTTTGGTCAGGTAGTAGTCGAGCCGCAGCTTGGTGCCCGATTGGACGATGCCGTACAATTCGTCCATCAGTTCGCCCCAACTCATGTCGTTCGATTTGGCAATGTCTTCCAGTGGAATTTTCCGGTCGATGGCCTGTATGATACCGACTTTCGTTTTGGACTTGTTGGCCACGGTTTTGATGGTGATGTCCATCGGCCGTTCGATATCGTTTTCCTCGGTGTATTTTTTGATCAGGTCGAGGAACGGTTGGGCATAGCGCTGCGCTTTACCCATAGAGACGCCCTGGATTTTGGCCATATCTTCCATCGAGATGGGGTATTGGGTGGCCATGTCTTCGAGCGAGGGGTCCTGGAAAATAACGTAGGGCGGGAGGTTGTGTTTTTTGGCGACGCTCTTGCGCACATCTTTGAGCATGTTCATCAGCGCCTCGTCCAGTACAGCGGTGCCGCCTTTTTCGTCGTCGAAATCGTAGTCGGTGTCGTCGTAGTTGTGGTTGACGGTGATCTGGATCGGGTAAGGGTGTTCCAGGTATTTGCGTCCGTCGTCCGACACTTTGAGCAGGCCAAATTCTTCGATTTCCTTGTAAACCAGATTATTGATCATGGCGTGGCGGATGACGGAATTCCAGAAATTCTCGTCTTTGCCCTCGCCAATGCCGAAGTTTTCCAGTTGGGTAAACCGGAAATCCTTCATTTCTTTGGTTTCGCGACCCCTGATGTAATCCACGATGGTTTTCATCAGGT